>JABDII010000260.1 GCA_013003805.1 Gemmatimonadales bacterium | reverse complement strand
GTGCGGTATCGGAGAATCTCTGTCGCTACTGGCGGGGCGGCGCGCGTTCCCGTCGCAAAAACCGGCACATTCTTGAAAGAGACAGAGGGCTAACCGTGCTGGTCGCGTATGCAGGCGAGCGCAGCTGCGGGTCAGGTATGTGAGTTACGACCACGACTGAGGACTCCAGTCGGTTATGCGTGCCGAGCTGAACTCATCGGCTCGTTTATGCCGGTGAGTACGGCCCGGAGCCCAACCTCGGATCTTATTGCACCTTCGGACCTGGCGCTCTTATTATACGGGTGTGGGATCAAGGCTTCTTCAGCCCCCCATCAAGCTCTTATCAAGTAGCGCACAATGCTCTCCCTACGGCTCTTCGGCGGCGTATCGATTCGTGTGGAGAACCATTTTCCCGGTTCCGACGCAAGCCAGTCCCGTCGCGTGGCTCTCCTGGCGCTTCTGGCCACGACGCGGACCGGGGCAACTCGGGACAAGCTGGTCGGCTACTTGTGGCCCGAAAGCGGAGCGGAACAGGGCCGCCACCTTCTCTCAGAATCCGTGTACCAGCTGAGGAAATCCCTTGGGTCGGGCGCGCTTGTCTCGGAGGGTGACAACATCCGGCTCAATCCCGACTTGGCCACGAGTGATGTGGCCGAGTTCGAGGCAGCTGTCGAGCGAGGGGATCTGGAGACCGCCGTCTCCGTCTACGCCGGGCCATTCCTCGACGGGTTCTACGTTAGGGACGCTCCCGAGTTCGAGCGCTGGGTGGAAACCGAGCGCCGCAGGCTGGCCGACTCCTACGCGATGGCCCTGGAACGATTTGCCGAGGAGGCTGAGGCAGCGGAAGACCATCCCGGCGCGGTGGAACGCTGGAAACGCCTGATCGTCCACGACGCCTACAACTCGCGGTACGTGCTGCGCTCGATGCAGGCGATGGTAGCGGCCGGCGATCCTGCCAACGCGATCCAGCAAGCCGAGGAGCACACGTCAGTTCTCGAAAGTGAACTCGGTCTAGAACCGCCTGGTGAGCTGCTGACCTTTTCGGAACAGATCAGACGGAAGCTGACTCACCGCGAGGTAAAACAGGAAGACCGTGTTACAGCGGGCAACGCTGAGAGGCTAAAGACAGAACAGAAACCCGAAGGCGGGGCAATAGCCGTTGGAGGACCTTCAGGTAAGCGCGGTGGTCTGAAGTGGCGCAAGTCGACCGTGGGGGCTGCCCTGGTCTTCGCGCTGCTTGGCGTCGCGGTCACAGCCTACTCGGTGATGCGCGTGACGGGGATCGGGCCATGGGACACGCTGCTCGCCAGGGGCATACTCGAGGAGCGCGACCTCATAGTCCTCGCCGAATTCGAAGACCATACGGGCGACTCTACGCTCGCCCTCGCGATGACGATCACCGAAGCGATCCGTGTCGACCTGGGACAGTCTCCCGTCGTGAGGGTGACCGGAAAAGACTACGTAGCCTCCGTGCTTCGGCGGATGGAAAGAGACCCCGACCAACCGTTGACTTACGAGTTGGCCCGCGAGGTAGCGATTCGTCAGGGATTGAAAGCGGTGGTCGCCGGCGCGGTCAACGCCGCCGGCACGCGGTTCGTCCTGTCGGCACGGCTCGTCAGCGCCGAGAGCGGTGAGGAGATCTTTTCGCTCAGAAAGACGGCGACACATCTCGATTCCATAATCCCTACCATCGACCGGTTGTCGGCGAGCTTCAGGGAGCGGATTGGGGAGTCGCTCGAGACGGTCCGCAGCAGCCCGCCGCTAAGCCAGGTAACGACCAGCTCGCTGGAGGCCCTGCGTCTGCTCACCGAATCCTCCCGGGCAATCGAGGCCGGCGATCTGGTCGCGGCGATCGACTACGCCAGCCGGGCCATCGAGATCGATACGGCGTTCGCCGCGGCGTACAGGGCTCGCTCCGTGGCTGTCTGGAACTTCGGGTGGGAGCAGAATAGGGTGGACAGCCGGGCGGATGCCACGAAGGCGTACGAGCTGCGCCATCGGCTGACGCTCTCTGAACGCTACTCCGTCGAGGCGTTCTACCACAGCAATGTCACTGGTAACCTGGAGAAAGCGGCAGCCGCATACCGCGCGTTGCTCGCCCTCAATCCGGATGATCGCCGTGCGGTTCACAACCTCGGGAATATGTACTGGCGTCTGGGTCAACTCGATAGCGCCGAGGAAATGTATCACCGGCGACTCGAGATGGATTCAACGGCCGCGATCGTCTGGGCGGGACTGGTCAGTCTCCAGATCGATCGGGGCAAGTACCCCGAGGCGGAAGGGACTCTGCGGCTGTGGGAAGAGAGGATGCCAGAGCACGGGCTGGTCCACTCGAATTGGGCATCTTTGGCGAGTGTTCTCGGCGACTACGATGCGGCCGCGACGCACCTCGAGAAGCAACTGGAGCTGGGCCGGGGAAGCCCTGGTCGGGAGGCGGAGCTGGAGTTCCGGCTGGGCCAGGTGGCACAGTTGCGCGGCAAACTGACTGAGGCCGAACGGCACTTCAGTGCAGCAATGGAGCTCGATGGCAACTTGATCTGCGGTATCGAGTTCGCCTCCACATGGGTCTGGTTTCTGGGTGACACCGCGCGAGCACTCGAGACGCTAGCGGCAGCCCTGGAGACGCATCCGATAGAAGCAGCGGATAGCGCTCACCGGGACAATGTGACGCTAACGCTAGCCGGGTTCTACGCTTCCGCGGGACTACCCGCGCGGGCGCGAGCGATTCTCACGCAGTTCGAGGAGAGCTTCCCGGAGAAAAGGGGAAGCGGCTGGAGTCGCACGGTGGGGGCCGTGGCCTTGGCCGAGGGGCGGGCTAAGGAGGCCTTGAGGGCGTTGCGTGAGTCGGAGGAGGCCAGCCCCTGCAGATTCTGCACGCTTCCGATGCAGGCCCGTGCCTTCGAGCTCGCTGGGCAGCCGGATTCGGCCCTCGCCACGTACGAACGCTACATCGCGAAACCTGTCCCGGTCTACAATTGGAGAGGATCTCCGACGATCGGCAGCGGTAACTATTGGCTTCCCGTCGTGTACGAGCGCCTCGGCAAGCTCTACGAACAGCGCGGCAACACCGAGA
>JABDII010000259.1 GCA_013003805.1 Gemmatimonadales bacterium | reverse complement strand
TTCTCGAACTGTGTACGCGGAACCTCGACATTCTTATTGACCCCGAGGATGTCGGTAAACTGCAATCGAAGAAAATCGACGTCGAACCGACCCATCAGGTCGGCCACGTGCTGCTTACTGGCTCCCGTGAGGTCAGTCGGGAATCCCTCGAGTATGGGACGGCCGATCCGGCTGGTCATCCGCGAGCCTGGCTGTGCTGTTCCGCCGCTTCCATCAGGAGTCATGAGCGTCTCAAAGGGTAGAGTGTTCCAAAGGCGAGGGCGGGGCAGGTCCCCACGCGGCTCGAATGTAATCTGTGATGCCTCATATGTGCAAAACTGGTGCATTTTTGATGCCATATATGCAGAAAATGTCCCCAAATACGGAGTATATGGCAATCATCGTGTGTTTTATGCAATTTGTGGCGTACATGTCGTCACCGTGCGGCTAGGGCCCCGCGCGGGTTGACCGGAAAACTCGGAGAGCGAAGAATGGGCGGGAAAGCGGAACAGTCAGCGACGGGATCGACGGCCTAGGCCAGGCTCTCCAGTACCCGCCACAGCTCGAGCGGGCTGAAATCGTTGAAGCGGTTCATGATCTCCTGTTCGCTCCACTCGAGGAAGATCCACCCGGTGGTTCTCAGGGTGTCTTCTGAGAGGAAATGAAGCCGGCCGGCGACGGAGTCGTCTTGGTGTCGGGTCTCCAGATACACGCTCCAGGACACGTCGCTGCGCGCGAGGTCCCCCAGATGCCGCGCGGAAGGCGCCTCTGGTACGTGGCCCGTGGTGGTTGCACGTGATGGCTCCATGTGATCTCCAAGACTGACCGATTCGCTATCACGGTAATGAGTCCCGGCAGACTACGCCAGCGTTGGGACGTTCTCCCCCCTCGGGCGCAGGTGTAGATTTCCCGCCCGTACCGTCCCTGGGCCATCCTCAACCGTCCGGATTCATGACCCGCACCATTCACGTAGGCCACAGCCCAGACTCCGACGACGCGTTCATGTTCTTCGCCCTCGCTGAGCAGAAGATCGATACTGGGGAGCGCCGGTACGAACACGAGCTCTCGGATATCGAATCACTCAATACCCGGGCGAGGCGAGGCGAACTCGAAGTGTCGGCGGTATCGATTCATGCCTACGCCTACTTGGCCGACCGCTACGCGCTGCTCGCGAGTGGATCCTCCATGGGCGACGGCTACGGCCCCCGCCTGGTCTCTCGCGAACCGAAGCCCGCCGATCCCGTCGCTGCGCTCCGAGGACGCCGGGTGGCCGTGCCGGGCAAACTCACCACGGCGTATCTCGCGCTCAAGCTCTTTCAACCAGATGTGATCGAGGTCGTGCTTCCGTTCGACCAGATCGACAGAGCGGTCCATGACGGCACGGTCGACGTGGGGCTGGTCATTCACGAAGGCCAGCTCACCTACGCGGACGAAGGCCTCGAGCTCTGGGGCGATCTCGGCGCCTGGTGGCTGGCGGAAACGGGGCTCCCCCTGCCGTTGGGAGGCAACGTTGTCAGGCGGGACTTGGGGGCCGATTTGGTGGCCCAGATAGCCGATGACCTCCGCCGAAGCATCGAATACGGGCTCGCACATCGCCAGACCGCTCTCGCATATGCCAAGCGTTTCAACCGAGGTATCAGCGATGAGCGGACCGACGCCTTCGTGGGGATGTACGTCAATGAATGGACGGTGGATTACGGTCCGAGGGGCAGAGAGGCCGTCAGGACCCTTCTCCGTCGTGGGGTGGAATCCGGCATCATCCCTGCACCAGTGGACGTGGAATTCGCCGGCTAGTGGCCGGCTCCGGTGCCGGGCGGGGCCCACTCTGACAGGGTGCAGGGGGTTGCCTGGGTCGCCCGGCACGATGACTGTAGCAGGAAGCAGTCGCCCACCACGGCCGGCAAGTCGAATCGGCCCTCGGGGCGGTAGACCGATCACAAGGAGATCCCGTGTCCGACACTGACGGGACATTGAACCTGCTGGTTGTCGACGACGAAGAGTCTATCCGGAGCGCGCTCAACCGGTTTCTCTCGCAGCAGGGCTACCACGTCGTCACCGCCGAATCGGGCGAAGAGGCATTGGACATTCTCGCTCGCGAACCGATCGATGCTGCGCTCCTCGATGTTCGCCTCCCTGGAATCAGTGGCATCGACCTCGTCCCCAAGGTGGTCGAAGCTGGCCCCAACATCGCCATCCTCATGCTGACGGCTGTCAACGACGCCACTACGGCAAGCCTATGCATGCAGCGTGGCGCCATGGAGTATCTCACCAAGCCGATTGACCTCAAGGATCTCGACCGGGCCATCCGGCGGGCGCTGGACCGGCGGGAATCGTCACGCCAATCGAGCGAGCTGAGCGAGTTTTTCCGGGAGGAAGGCGCCCGACGCATCGCCGAACTGGAGCGTGTGTCCGTGGCCACGCTGGAGGTGCTCGTCAACGCGCTCGAGGCGAAGGATTCGTACTCTCGAGGCCATTCAGCGCGGGTAGCCGATCTTTCGGCCATGGTAGCCGCGGAGCTGGGCCTGGCAGACGAAGAGGTCGAGCGCGTGCGTACCGCTGGGCGCCTCCACGACATTGGAAAGATCGGGGTTCGGGAGGATATTTTCCTGAAGCAGGGTCCGCTCACGAAGCAAGAGTACGAGATGGTCAAGCAGCATGTCGTGATCGGATCGCAAATCCTCGCCCCACTGGCACACCTGCAAGACATTGCGGATTCGGTGCTGCACCACCATGAGCGCTGGGACGGCGGCGGCTACCCCGACAGGATCCGCGGTGATGAGATCCCGCTGGGTGCGCGCATCATCGGTGCGGTAGAGATCTTCGACGCATTGACCACGTCCCGACCGTATCAAGAGAAGATGTCGGCCGAGTTCGCGATCGAGCGCATGCGCGATCTCATGGATACCGCGGTCGAACCCCGCATTTACCTTGCGCTCGAGGCCGTGGTCGGACGGCGGCGCACGCTGGTGTTCCTTGAAGATGACGGGAGAAACTAGGACCCGCTTCCCGAACTGGTCCGCCCGGCGCCGTGATGTCTGACCGTAACGGGGTCAGGATCCTCATCGCAGACGACGATCCCGCGATCGTCCGCCTGATGTCCTCCGCGTTGACGCGAAAGGGCTTTCCTCCACCACTCGAAGTATCTACCGGACAGGCCGCCGTCTCCTCGGCGGACCAGGCAGACATTCTGCTGCTCGACTACCAACTTCCGGATCTCACGGGGATGGAAGTCCTCGAACAACTGCGGCATCAACCCGATCCACCATCGGTGGTCCTCGTGACGGCGCATGGCGGCGAGGAGGTCGCCGCCGGGGCTCTGCGACTGGGAGCCGAGGACTACCTCACCAAGGACGCCGCTCTGGTGGAGCTCCTCCCGGAGGTGGTCGAGCGAGTTCGGCGAACGCGTGCGCTCCGAGCGGCACTAGCCGAGGCCGAACGTGACCTCATGCTGGCGGCGCGGCGGGAAGCGATCGGCGAGATGACGGTCACGCTGCACCATGAGATCAACAACCCGCTCATGACCGCGTTTGCAGAACTCTCCATTTTACTCGATGACGACCAGTTATCCCCACGCCATCGAGCGGGAGTCGAAGAGATCAAGGCTGCCCTCGAGCGTATCCGCGACATCATGCGCCGCGCGGGCGACCTCCAATCCGCCCAAGCGGTGGAGTATGTGAACGGAATTGCCATGATGGATCTCGCGGCACTTCCCGAACCGGCACCGGCGAATGGGCTCGCTGTGATGTGGCTCGAGAGCCCGCCCCTCGCCCGAATCACCGAACTCCTGCTGCATCGTGCGGGCTACACCGTGGAGCGTACCGAGTCCCTCGCGCAGCTCGAGCACCGTGCGGGCACCGAGGACGTCGCTGTCGTGGTGGTGGCAGGGGCTGCGTTGGACGACGCGCACCCCTTGGGAGGGTTCCATCCGGCCGAGGGGCGGCGGTATCGGGTCGTGGTCCTCACGCCGGACGATGGCGCCCGGGCGCGAGGCGCAGGGGGGGATGCTGTGTTCACCCTGCCCTTTGATCCCGTGGTGTTCGTGCGGCAGCTCACCACCCTCGGGCGGAGTCGCTAGGCGGAGGGACCGGCCGGGGAAATCGGGTGCGACTCCTCCCCCGCCTGCTTGGCAAGCTGGTACGACATTCCCTTCAGTCGTGTGATCCGCTGTCGAATCGGAGGATGAGAGGCGAACACATCGCCGACGAATCCCTCACGGGCGGCAATGCGGCGTTCGGCGGGGTCCACGATGCACAAGTGGGCGGCTCCCCGCCGGATCGCGACCGTGGCGGCGGCGGCGCCATCGAGCTTCTCCAATGCCGATGCGAGTGCCGCCGGATTGCGGGTGAGTTGGGCGCCGGTCGCATCAGCCAAGAACTCGCGCTTCCGACTGACCGTCATCGCGATGAGCCGAGATATGATCGGGGCGACGATCAGGGTCAGCACCCAGGCAACCAGCACCAGAATCGCGAGCGGGTTACCCCCACGACGTCCCCCGCCCCTGCCGCCCATCCGGGGCATGCGTCCGCCTTTGACTTGCAGCACGCGTCCGAATCCATCCGACATGAGGGCGATGACCCCGACCATCGCGGCGAGCAGCGTCATGAGCCGGACGTCGAAATTCCGGACGTGGGCCATTTCGTGGGCCACGACGCCTTGGAGTTCCGCACGGTCCAGCACGTGGAGGAGTCCTTCGGTGACGGCGATATGGGCGTCACTCGGATCGACGCCGGTCGCGAATGCATTGGGGTCGGGATCCGGCACGACCCAGACGGACGGCTTCGGAAGGCCGGAGGCAATGCTCATCTCCTCGACCACGTTCATGAGCTGCCGTTGTTCGAACGTCACGGGGGTGATCAGCTCCCAGGCCCCACTCGACCAGAGCACGCGCTTGGGGCCGTGGCGCCAGGAGAACCAGGCGATGCCACCGGCGACGAGCAGCGCCGCGATTCCCATGAACGGTATCGTGTGGCGGTAGGCACCGGGTTCGGCCTGCTCAGTCAGGAGATAGAGGCCCAGGTCGCCCCCGAAGCCGACCCAGGCGAAGAACACAACGAACCCCGCGACCAAGAGAGTAGAGGACCGGCGATTGGCCGCTTGTTGCGCGAAGAGATTATCCGCCGTCACGCAGGAGGCTTCTTCATCGACAGATCTACCGAGGGAACGGCCCGTTCCGCGGCTTCCTCGATCTCCCACAGATCTGCCGGGACCGCCTTGGCCAAGCCAGCCACGAAATTGGCGGGAAACTGCATTTGCTTGGTGTTGTACTGGGTCGCGACGTCATTGTAGAGCTGTCGGGCGAAGCTGATTTTGTTCTCCGTCGTCGTGACTTCCTCTTGGAGTTGCGTGATGTTCGCCGTAGCCTTGAGGTCGGGATACGCCTCCATGAGCGCGAAGAGCTTTCCCAGTGCTTGCGTCAGCATTCCCTCGGCTTTGGCCACCTCTTTGACGCCGGACGCATTCACCGCCTTGGCACGGGCTGAGAT
>JABDII010000232.1 GCA_013003805.1 Gemmatimonadales bacterium | reverse complement strand
ACTCACAACACTACTCACAACGGGAACTCTCCTAACACCCAATGCCAATGGCTCCCGGTCAGATGTTTAGGTCCAGGCAGCCTGGGGTCACCGGCCGCACGCGCTCCACATGTGCCCAGCGACCACGTGGGCGGTGCCAATCGGAATCCCGGTCCCGCGAAGGAGCATCAACCAGGCTTCACGGACTCCAACTCGGGTCCCCGTCAGGCCCGGGGTCGTTGGTCAGATTCGTCAGGCTTGTGCCGTCGGCATTAATCACCCAGATATCGAAGCCGGTGGCACCCCCGTCGAAGGCGATCCGGAGGCCATCGGGCGACCAGGCCGGAGAGAAGCCGTTGCCCGGGATCGGCAAGGCAGAAACGTTCGAGCCGTCGGCGTCCATGAGGAACAACTTGTTGCCTGTGGTTCGGTTGCTGACGAATACCAACCGACTGCCGTCCGGAGACCAGTCCGCAGTCCCGTCACTCGCGGGGTCCTGGGTAAGATTGACCAGGCCCGTTCCATCGGGTGCAATAGCGTATACTTCGAGGTCGCCATCACGGTCGGTTGTGAACGCGATCTTACTGCCATCCGGGGACCACGCCGGCGATCGGTCGCTTGCATCATGGTTGGTGATGTTGATGGGGTTGGTCCCGTCCGCATTCATGACGTAAATCTCCCAATCTCCGTCCCGGTCGGACTCAAAGGCAATCTTGCTTCCATCGGGCGACCAGCTCGGCCAGTTGTCAAGGCCCAGGGTGTTGGTGAGATTGGTCTGCCCGGTTCGGTCCGAGTTGATGACCCAAATCTCGCTGTTGTGTTGAAACGCAATCTTGGTCCCATCCGGGGACACCGCCGGATTGGTGACGATCCCGCCCGTCGCGAGCGCCAATAGCGTGGGATTGGTCCCATCCGTGTCCATGACGTAGAGTCGAGCCGGCCCGTCCCGATCCGACACGAATACGATCTTGTCTCTGAGTGGCGGTGGGCCGCCATTCGGCCCGGTCGAATCGCCGCACGCCACGAGGGAGAGCAGGCAGGACACGAGAAACAGAGGTAGGGTTACGGCAGGGACACGTGCGCTACGTAACATCAACATCCTCCAACCGCGTTAGTACCAGGGTCGCCGGGCTTGTCTGCGCGAGAGAATTCCCCCACACCCCCACCGCCATCGGTGCACACGGGATAGTCACGAACAGCTGCCGTACCGATCTCCGCGTCGCTCCTCGGTGTCGCCTTCACGCGAATGTTGTATGACCCTTCCTCCACCCTTAGCCGATAGGAGTTGAGCCCCCAGGAAGTTACCGTGTCGGGATTCGGGGCGGTATTGCTGTAGTCCACCTCCCATCTCAGCTGGAGCGTCGTCCCAGGCTTGTTCACCACCGTCGCCGTCAGGGTGCGTGTTCCTGGTGAGGTGATTGGCGGGATCACGCCGTTGATGGCCGTCACGCGGAATCCTCCCCCTGGTGGATTCACCGTGACATGGATGGGCTCGCCGTCCGCACCCATAATGGTGCCAACTTGATAGGACGGCGGCAGTCCGGTCCCAATCTTGGCTCGCACCGTCGTTGAGCCTGCTCCCTCTCCCCTAATGAGACCGGCGGCGTTAACAGAGGCGATAGCAACGTTGTCCGTACTCCAGCTCAGGTTTGTCGACCCCAGATTCGTGGACGGTTGTTGGGACCGAGCGAAGAGCAGTTGGGTTACAGAGATCTGCTGCGTGCCGTCGACGTTCAGAGTGACACTGGTGGGCGATGCATTCAGGCCGGTGACAATCGGCTTTGACCAAAAATCACTCGGTCGCGTGGATGGACCGATGCCATAGCCGGAGTAGAGCCACTCGACTTCATGCTGACAGACAGATGAGTTAATGGTGGAGTCACTACCCAAATGAATGGCACACTCGTTGGAAACACCTGTTACACCAGCATTGTGGTGGGTGGTAGTGAAACCAAGAACATGAGCGAACTCATGAACGAGCACTGCGGTCTGGCTCGAGGACCAGTTATTGGGGCAATGTGAAGCTCCTTTAGTATGCAGAGTGACCAGAGTCGGGAGGGTCGTTGCCGAACCGTCGGTGTCGCCACACCACGGACCATTACCATTGATCACGACCTGGATCTGTGCACTCGGATTGGGCGAATACTTAAGTCTAGGAGGCCTAGTGGTAAACGCCGCATTCTGCACGGCGTCGTTCCACTTGGTAATAGCGGATTCGATGGGGCCCTGCGGCCCGTTAATGAAAACGTCCTGATTACAAAGCCAGTACTTCGTGAAACCCGTGATTGTGTTCGTAATGGGGGACGGATTGTTGCTGCATTGGGGTACGCTCGAGGCAAAGCTAGGCAGGAGGCTGAACTCACTAGGGCCACCCACGTCGGCCACCGTACACGCCCCGATCACCGCGACAAGCACCGCAATCGAAGGCAGTCGTTGTGTGCGCATCCTGTACACCCCCATAGGCGAGAGTCTCAAAACGTCAACATGCATCTCAGACCCGCAGATCAGGGGGGCACTGCAAGCTTACCCCAAGTTTGCCTGTGGGAGATGAAGCTCCAGTGAAAAGTTTAAGAACATTGCGCGTTTGATCGCTGTGATTAGGGGAATCCCTAACTCTCGGTACAGATCTCTACTCAAATCGGAGCTTGTCAGCTCACTGTTCCCAATTGCAGCAGGGACGGAGAGGAGAAGACACAGCTACAACGTTACGGGGAACAGAGGAGCCAATGGAGGGAACTCACGGCGGGGCTTGCACCGAGACTCTCCACACACCCTCTCAGGAGTGCGGACGCCTTGGTGGAAGTGAGTCCCAGGGTGGACGTGGTACCCCGTCAGCGACGTCGCGGCGCCCCGTGATTCACGTGAGCGGACCTGCTTGATTCGTATCAGCGGGCCGTCGAAGAGACCATCAAAACAATGTACTGAACCCGGCGATTCGGGGCACTAAGGTGAGTGCGGTACTCCGAGTCTGGCCAATTCAGACCAATCCCTGGGCCAACATGGCGTCGGCTACTTTGACGAACCCGGCCAGGTTGGCGCCCTTGACGTAGTTGACGAAGCCACCGTTCTCGGTGCCGTAGTACACGCAGCGGCGGTGAATTCTTTGCATGATCTCCCGAAGCCGTTGATCGACCTCTTCCTCGGACCAGGTGATACGTTGGGCGTTCTGGCTCTGTTCCAGCCCCGAGACCGCAACACCGCCGGCGTTTGCGGCCTTACCCGGTCCGTAGAGGACCTTGGCGTCCAAGAATGTGTGCACCCCGTCAATGGTGGTGGGCATGTTGGCGCCTTCCGACACGCCAATCACGCCATTCTCGACGAGATCGTGGGCGTCGTCTGGCGAGATCTCGTTTTGTGTCGCGGAGGGGAATGCCAGGTCGCACGGAACACTCCAAGGCCGCTTCCCATCATGGTATTCGCAGCCGAAGTGCTCGGCATACTCCGCCAGCCGACCCCGGCGCTCTTCCTTCAATGCCTTGAGCCATTCCAATTTTTCCGGCCCGATGCCGTCGGGATCGTGGATGAAGCCACCCGAATCCGACGCGGCTATGGGCTTCGCGCCAAGCTCGTTCAGTTTCTCGATGGTGTAGAGCGCCACGTTGCCCGATCCTGAGACGACACACCGCTTGTCCTTGAGGCCATCCCCACGCGTAGCCAGCATGTCTTCCATGAAATACACTGAGCCGTACCCCGTGGCTTCCTTCCGAATCAGGCTGCCGCCATAACTCAGGCTCTTGCCGGTGAGAATGCCGGCCCACACGTTCTTCATGCGCTTGTACTGCCCAAACATGTAACTCACCTCTCGCCCGCCGACACCAATGTCGCCGGCCGGAACATCGGTGTTGTCTCCGATGTGCCGGTGAAGCTCAATCATCAAAGACTGGCAGAAGCGCATGACCTCACGGTCGGACTTTCCTTTCGGATCGAAGTTCGATCCGCCCTTGCCGCCACCCATGGGCAATCCGGTAAGGCTGTTCTTGAAGACCTGCTCAAAGCCCAGGAACTTGAGAACGCTGAGTGTGACGGATGGGTGGAATCGCATCCCGCCCTTGTAAGGGCCGATCGCGTTGTTGAACTGGACCCGCCACGCCCGGTTGGCATGGACCCCTCCCTTATCGTCTTCCCAGGTAACACGGAAGATGACGATCCGGTCGGGCTCGGTCATCCGCTCGAGGATACGCGCATCGTGGTACTTCTTGTGCTCGAGGATGAAAGGTGCAACGCTCTCGACGACTTCCTGCACCGCCTGGTGGAACTCGCGCTCGTGGGGATTCCGCCGCTTCACATCCTGCATGAAGCGGTGAACTTCGGTCGTGACTGCGTCTGGCATGAGAAGTACCCGTAGCTATCTAAGTCCGTTGCCGTTCGGGGCAATCTCGGGCTCAAGGGAGACGGCCCCGGTGACTGACCAGGCTGCGAATTCCGTTCCACAATCTGGCGCTGGCAAGATAAACGATCTGTCACGGATGTGATGGGGCCACACCGTCCCGATGTCTGGGGTGCTCGGCTGCAGCCGGGCCATCTCGGTCGTCCCTGCGCCGCCGGCACAACTGACGGGAAAAGCAACTATTGTTGTCGGAATTAGGTGGTTTGGCTGGAAAGGGCGAGCGTGCCGCCCACTCCCTTGGGGTACGAGCTCAGTTGCCCGGGAACCGCGCGACCACAACCGTCACGTTATCGGTCCCGCCCCCGTCGAGTGCAGCCTGCACTAAGAACTTGCAGGCGTCCTCGGCCGTGGCGGATGAGGTCAAGATGTCCGAGATCTCGGGATCGGACACGTGTTTGGTCAACCCATCGCTGCAGAGGAGGAGGACGTCATCCAAGGTGAGGCCGAGGTCGTAGAGCACCGGGTCGACGGTTGGGTTCCGCCCACCTACGGCGCTCGACAGCACATTGCTCCATCGCGACTTCTGCGCCAGCTCCGGCTTCAGGATTCCCTGATCCACCAGATCCTCTGCCATGGTCTGGTCGCGGGTGATCTGGTCCAGCCAACCGTCTCGCTGGAGATAGAGTCGGCTGTCTCCGACCTG
>JABDII010000231.1 GCA_013003805.1 Gemmatimonadales bacterium | reverse complement strand
CGCCGGCGGTCCTGACCGCGGCCGGGGCGTCGAGCACCCTCTCCCAAGTGGAGCTCCGCACCACTGACGGGTCAGGAATCATCCAGGCTTCCGGAACCCTCCCGAGTCCTTCGGGCGGAGCCCTCGGGCTCGAAGTCCTCGGCCTCGAAGTGCAGGACGTGTATGGACTGCTCCAACGCGATACCACAGCGGTGGACGGATCGATCGGCGCGAATCTCGAGATCGGCGGTTCCCGCAATGCACCGACCATCCGGGGCACGGTTACCATGGCCGATGCGGTGTTCGGTGATTTCCGCGGACCGTTTGCTCAGGGCCTGGTCAACTACGCGGATCAACGCCTCGAGACCAATCTGCTCCTGTGGAAAACGGGGGAGCCAGTCGTCGAGATCGAGGCCCAGTTGCCACTGGATCTGGCGTTCGCCAGGGTAGCAAACCGCCAGCTGCCGGGGAGTCTATCCGTTCGCGCGCTCGCCGACAGCGTCGACTTGGGCGTCTTCGAGGCCTTCACGGCGAACGTACGCAATCTCCGCGGGACTCTCGATGCCGATGCCCGGATCGCCGGATCGTGGGACGAACCCCGGCTGGACGGGTTCCTTGAGGTGCGGGGTGGTCGGGCCGACATCCCGTCTTTGGGGGTCAGGTTCAATCGGATTGCTGGTCGCGCCCAACTTGCCGGTGACTCGGTGACCATCGACTCTTTGCGTATGAAAAGCGGTGGTGGAAGGCTCGATGTTGCAGGCGGCCTTCGACTCGAAAACCTGACCCGGCCGATTCTCGACCTCGATTTTGTCGCCGACCAATTCCGGGCGATTGACGTTCGTGCCTTTCTCACGCTGACCGCGGACGGACGGCTCCGGCTGACCGGTCCCGTGTACCAGGCCAGATTGACTGGGAGCGCAACGGCGACCCAGGGTGTGCTCTATTTCGCGGATTTGGTGACGAAACAGATCATCGATCTCGAAGACCCGGCAAACGCTGACCTCATCGACCTGAGCATCATCGGCGAGCGAAGGCTTGGAACCGCATTCCAGAATCGATTCCTCGACTCACTGCAGATCGACGATCTCGAGTTGGCCGTTAGGGAGGATTTCTGGCTGCGATCGAACGAGTCGAATATCCAGCTCGAGGGATCCCTGCGAGTCAATAAGATTCGAAAGAACTACCGATGGGATGGCACACTCAACGCCGTGCGAGGTACCTACACGCTCAAGGCGCAGTTCGTGACTCGTGGATTCGATGTGCTGCGAGGCACTGTTCGGTATTTCGGCACCCCCGACCTCAATGCCGATCTCGATATCGAAGCCCAGCACATGGTTCAGCCCTTTGATCGGAGCGAGGAGATACCGGTCATCGCGAAGATTACGGGCACGCTCCAAGTGCCGAAGCTCACCCTCGAGTCTCCCATCCGGCCACCCATTTCCGAAACGGATCTGTTCAGCTACCTGATGTTCGGCCGGCCGTCGTATAGCCTGTCCGAAACGCCGCAGGGCAATCAAAGCGAAATCTTCGGGTCGGTATTGGCCTACTTCTCGAGCGCTTTGTCGAGCGAGTTCGAGCGAATGATCATCTCCGATCTCGGCGTGCCGATCGATTTCGTGGAGATTCGGCCCGGCCTCGGCACCTCCACCTTTGGGACCGGCGCGCCAGCAACCCAACTGGCCGCCGGCTGGCAGATTGGGCGGAGTACCTTCTTGACCTTCAATGCTGGGGTCTGTCCCAGCCAGAACTTGCTGAGTTACCGCCGCCTCGGCGCGAGTCTGGAATACCGTTTTTCCAGAGCATGGCGGACCCAACTCAGTCTGGAACCGGTCCAGACCTGTGTCGCGACCCTGCAAAGCGATGCGCTGGGGATTCCGGCCAGGTACCAGGTCGGCTTCGACCTCCTATGGGAGCGGGAGTACTAAGGGTGGCCAGGGTGCTCTTGATCACGAACCCGGCCGCGGCCAGAACCCGGGCCAAGAGCGTGCACACGGTTGTCGACGTCATGCGGTCTCGCGGATGGACCGTTGAAGTGGTGTCGACGGGAGGCCCCGGGGACGCACGGCGCCTCGCAGCACAGGGTGTTGCGGACGGGATGGAATTGGTCGCCGTGTTCGGCGGCGATGGCACCACGATGCAGGCAGCCGGAGCGTTAGTCGGGACTGATGTCCAGTTGGGACTCATCCCCGGAGGGACTGGGAACCTGCTCGCGGGTAACCTGCGTGTCCCGGCCTCTCCCGCGAGAGCCGCGGAGACCTTGCTTGCCGGGCAGGTGCGCCGCTTGGATCTCGGGAGGATGGAACGAGAGGATGGGATCCACTACTTCGCCGTTGCGTGCGGAGCGGGCTACGACGCTCGAGTGATGGTCGAAACACCGTCTGCACTGAAGCACAAGTGGGGCATGGCGGCATATGTGGCAACGACGTTCCGCTTGCTTGGGGAGCTGCGGAGCGCCACCCATCTGATCACGATCGACGGCAAGGAATACGAGGCCCAGGCGGCGATCGTCTTGGTGGCAAACTGCGCCGAAGTGATCCCTCCCTTTGTCAAATTCGGGCACAAAATCTCTCCGGAAGACGGAGAATTGGATGTCATCGTGCTGCGGGCCGACAGTTTCCGCGAGAGTCTGAGCGCGGTATGGGAGCTCCTCCGTGAACGGAGTCGAAAGCGGTCCAACGGAGGCCGCGTGTGCTATGCCCGGGGCCGGGATATTCGAGTCGAGACCACGCCGGTGCAACCAGTCCAGTTGGACGGAGAACCTGGGGGATGGACGCCTTTTCGCGCGACGGTGGTACCGGGTGCCGTTCGCGTCATGGTCCCCCCGGCCTAGCCGGGCCGGAGAGTGGGTTGGATCGGGAGATTTCCAACTACACGGGGCCGGACCCGTTCCGTGTAGATTTCCGCGGCTTACGTGGCCGCAGACCGCTCAATGAGGTGAGCTATGGTTGGATCTGTGTTGCTGGTCGATACCGACGTCGATGTGCTCCGTTCGGTTGGCGCAGTCTTCGAGCAAGCCGGCTATGAGGTGCTCCGGGAACTGAGTGCCGAGGCTGCTCTCGAGACCTACGAGCGGCTGGCGCCCGACGTCGTGCTGCTCGACTGGCCGTTCGAGGCCAGCGAGGGTCATGACCTGCTCGAGCTCATGGTGAAACGAGGAGCAACCGTCCTCCTCACGACCGAGAGCGATGACGCCGGGGATGCCGTCCGTGGGATGCAGCAGGGGGCCGTCGGGTTCCTCGCCAAGCCGCTCTCGACCGACCAGCTCGTGGCGGTGACGTCGCGAGCCGCCGACCATGCTCGCCTGCGCCGGTTCGTTCGGGCGCTGGTCGATGATCTAAGGCCCCGTGGGGGAGTCGAGGTCTTTGGCGTCTCGTCCGCCATGAAGAAACTTGCCCACGAGATCGGCGTTCTCGCCAAGAGTGACAAGACCACGGTCTTGCTCACCGGAGAGCGAGGCGCAGAGGCCCGACTGGTGGCACGGCTCATTCACGATCTCAGTCCCCGAGCTGCCGCGCCATTCGTGGCAATCTGTTGCGCGGGGCGGACGGCCACGGAACTCGACTCCCAGTTGTTTGGCCACGAGAAGGGCGCCCACCCGGATGCGACGCGCCGTCATCGGGGATGGTTCGAAGTGGTAGGCTCGGGGACCATTCTGTTGGAGGGCATCGAGGCACTCATGCCGGTGCTTCAACCCAAGCTCCTTCGGGTGCTCGAGACCAAGACGTTCCGCCGCATGGGTGGGACTCGAGACATCGCCGCCGATGTCCGCCTCATCGCATCGACCACGCGGGACATTGGTCCCGAAGTCGACGCTGGCAATTTTCGCAAGGATCTGTACTACCGTCTGAGCGTAATGGAACTCCCCATTCCTCCGATCCGCAAACGCTCGGCGGATGACCGGGCGCGTCTTTTTGACCGGCTCCTGTCAGTCATGAGTGAGAGGTTTCCAGACGGTCCCACGGGATTTTCACCGGAGGCCCTCGAACGCCTTCAGGAGTACGAGTGGAAGGGTGGAAACGCCTTGGAGGTGGAGAACGTGCTCGAGCGAGCGCTGATGCTCGCGATCGAACGGGGCCACGAGACCATCGAAGTTGGGGATCTCGCCGGTGAGCTCCGAGCCCGATCCGGGTTTGGCGACCGGCGGCATACCCCCATGACCCTAGATGAGTTGGAGAAAATCCAGATCGAGCGTACTCTGCGGACTCATTCGGGTAATCGGACGCGCTCCGCCCGTGAACTCGGGATTTCCCGAGCAACGCTGATCAACAAGATCAAACGCTACAACATCAACGTGTGAGGGAAACCCATGGCCGAGGTTCACGAACACGACGCGATGGTCTGCCGGGCCTGCGGCAAGGAGGAGCGGGCGTCGGAGGGATATCCCTGCGCCGAGTGCGGCACGTTCATTTGTCTGATTTGCCATTTTCGAGGGGTAGAGCGTTGCTCCAAGTGCCAGGCCAAAGCGGGAGATGCCCAAAGCACCTAGTTCCTCCTCCCCCGACCCGGGTGCCTCTCCCGTCATAATGATACGATCATGAAGCGGAAGCTCGTGCTGTTCGACATCGATGGGACACTTCTCCTGACGGCTGGAGCGGGGCGCCGGGCTATCACAAGCGCGCTGGCCGAGCAACTAGGGGCCGAGCCCGATTTCAGCCTGGTGCGTTTCGATGGCAAGACCGATCCCCAAATCATCTCCGAACTCCTCGTGGCAGCGGGTTCCTCGAAGCCACCCGCACAGGATCGGGTTGACGCGCTTTGCGTCCGTTATCTCGAACTCCTCGAGGTTGAATTGGCCGCGACCCGCGGCCAAACGCGTCTCATGCCGGGTATCCCCGACCTGCTCGAGCGGCTCGATGCGGAAGACGGAGTCGTGCTGGGGCTCCTCACAGGCAACCTCGCCGCTGGAGCCGAACTCAAACTGCGCTCTGCGGATCTCGATCCAGGCAGGTTCGTCGTTGGGGCCTTTGGATCGGACTCACCGCATCGCCCCGACTTGCCGGGGATCGCCGTGCGCCGGGCCGAGCGGCTCTTCGAATCGCGGCCGCACGGTGAGACCGTCGTGATCATAGGAGACACACCGGCCGATGTAGAGTGCGGCGCTGGGATCAGCGCCCGGGCCATCGCCGTTGCGACCGGGAGCTTTTCCCTCGAGAATCTCGAGGCCATGGGCCCTCACGCCGCCTTTTCCGATTTGAGCGAAACCGATCGCGTGTTAGACGCGATCATGAATTGAGACTCATCGTTCGGTCCGCCAGGATCGGCCGCTGCGTTCGACAACCACCTTACTCTCTTTCATGACCGGATTCCTCGCCATCACCGACCACACCCCCAACCGGGCCGACTGATGCCCTCCCCAGTCCACCGGTCGGCCGAGGTCGATGTTCCAGAGCTAGGCCCTTCCTTGGGGCGCATCGCGTCGCCAGCGCTCGATGCGGGTCGGTCCTCAGATCTGTGGGTCAAGATCAGGGATGTGCGTCTTGCGCTAGCGGGCTCCATCTTCCAGGCCGCTCACGGCGCTCGCCGGTCCCTCGATGCGGGAGATCCACAAGACGCGGCCTCACGTCTCGGACGGGGATCGTGGTCGGCGGCATGGGCCCAGGCTGTCTCCGCGGCAGGGCAGCAGGTGGTTGACCACATCAACGGCCGCCTCGCACTGGCGGCTGCGGAAGCCCGGATACCCCAGCGCCGCGCTCAAGCAGTCGAAGTAACCGAGGTTGAAGCCCACGCTCTCACGGCCAGGCTCGCTGGCGGAGCGGCCCAATTGGTGTTGGCCCTCGACGAGTTGGCGGCGGCCTCGGAGACGGTCGAGACTGGGGCCACGGCGGTCTGGCGCGATGCGCTACTGAAGGTCGCTCGCCGGCTGGAGGCCGCTTGGATTGAGCTCGAGGTGCATGTCGCCGAAGAGCTGGAACGCTGGGGGGAGGAAGTCGAACGGGTGCGCGCCTGGCGTCGGCCCCGCTGGCCGCTTTGGACGATCACGCTTGCTGCACTGGCCCTGGCGACGTACCTGGGATTGCTACTCGGAGGTTACCTGCGGGCCCCGGCGCTGCTCCAGCCGGTGGTCGAGTGGT
>JABDII010000213.1 GCA_013003805.1 Gemmatimonadales bacterium | reverse complement strand
AGCCGGGAGCGCATCAAGGAATATCGCACCCTGCGCCGGCAGGTGGAGGAGTTAGTAGGACAGATCAACGGACAACACGGCGAGGTAGGTGTCGCCGCCGTGCACTACCTGCGGCGGAATCTTCCGTTCGAGGAGCTGATCGCCATGTATCGGTCGGCCGACGTGATGTTGGTGACGCCGTTGGCCGACGGCATGAACCTGGTCGCCAAGGAATTCGTGGCGACCCGGGTGGACGACAGCGGAGCGCTGGTGCTGAGTGAGTTTGCCGGCGCGGCCTCGGAGCTCAGCTCGGCGATCCTGGTCAATCCGTATGATGTCGACGGGGTTGCCGAAGGGATGAAGGTCGCGCTCGAGATGCAGCCGCTCGAGGCAGCCAGGCGCATGAACGCGATGCGGCAAGTCATCCGGAACCATACCGTCCACGATTGGGCACGAGGGTTCTTGGCCGAGCTCCGGGGTGAAGGGGTCGTGGCCGCCCACTAGCCCGGAGCCCACCCGCCTGATGCTCCTCAATCGCTTCGAGTATCACTTAATGAACAACCCCTTCCGTGCGGCGCTTCAGCGGCACGTGGAAGCGCGCCGGCTGCTCCGAATGGGCGGCCCGGTATCCGGTGGTCGAGCGCTTGAGATCGGCTGCGGCCGGGGCGTGGGCGCGGGCATCGTGCTGGATCGATTCGGAGCGGAAACGGTCGACGCGTTCGACCTCGACCACCGCATGGTCCGTCTCGCACGCAGGCGGTTGGCCCGGCTGGGCGATCGCGCGCATGTCTGGACGGGAGACGCGTCGGCCATCCCCGTGCCCGACGAGACCTACGACGCCGTGTTCGACTTCGGCATCGTGCATCACATGCCGCGGTGGAGGGACGCCCTGGCAGAGGTGTGGCGGGTGATGAAGCCCGGCGGCCGGTTCTACGCGGAAGAGGTGCTGCGTGATGTCCTGGCGCATCCCATCATACGGCGGCTCTTCCATCACCCGGAGGACGACCGGTTCGACCGGAAGGACTTTCTTGCCGGGCTCGAGCAAGCCGGGTTCATTCCTGTCGCCTCGCGAGAGACCCTGCGGTCGATGGCGTGGTTCGTGGCCGATAAGCCTCCTACATACTGAAGAGCACCCCCCCCCCGAGGGGCGGGAGCCGGACAGGCCCTTGCGAAGGTTCTTGCGACGGGCCGACCTAGGGAAAACCCCTCATACGGATTGTCGTCGAAGCTGCCTTACGAGGCTGCAATTGACTGCAGGTCCTTCCGTCGGGGAATCTCACGCAGGATTCACCAATCGTTCATAGTGACAAGGGAATAAGTAGCGGAGCTAGGGCCTGCGTCGGCTGCGCGTGCCGACTCGTCTCGGGCAGAGCAGTTTCGCCGATTCTGCCCCGTTTCTTGTAGAGGAATGGATCGATGCGTACTTCGAGCCCCATCGCTCGTGTGAGTAGGCGTGCCTCCATCGGCGTCCTCCTCGTTGTCCTGCTCTCCTCGCCGCGACCGGTGATGGCCCAATCGGGTCACTCCGATGCTGTTCCGCCTACCGTCGCCGAAACCTACGAACACGTGTACGCCGAGGTCATGGCCCTGGCCGCGATGCCGGATCGTGGCGCCGAGGTTGACGGCCTCGTGCTCAGACGCGACGTGGGGACGCTCCGGCTCGAGCGCGGAAGCCTCTTTCTGTTGAGCCCGATCGGAGATCGGACCGTAGCCGCCGCCTTCGTGGGCCAGGGCACCTTCTCGTTTGCTCCTTCGAGTGAGATCGAGCAGGAGCGGTTGCGCCAATTCCATGACGTGAACGTACTCGAGAAGCCATTCAACGAAGTGGTGCTCTTCTTTGCGGATAGCACCTTGGAGGAACTCGAGACGAGGCTCTCGTTCGGGCCGATGGACGTGCCGCGCCGAATCCGATCGGTGATCAAGGAGAGCCTGGAATTCCTCGGCGACGATGATCATCAGTCCTTCGATGTGGACGTGATGAGTTCGCTCCTCAATGGCGATCGGAGCGGTGTGTTCTACGCTCACATCCGACAGCGGGGCGACCCGCTCATGTTCGCGATCACTCCCGACCGCGTGGAGGGTGTGCGCTTGCTCATGCGGGCAACCCAGGTTGTGGCCCGGAAGCGCGAGGTCCTCTGCCAATTCCGTCCGGCGAGCGGGGGCGATCTCGGCCCCGCCACGAGCGAGCTCACTCGCTACGCGGCCGTCCGGCACTATGCCATCGAGACGTCGCTTCCCCGAACCGGATCGGGGGAGGTCCGGTTTGCAGCGGCGGCCCGAATGGACATCATGTCCAGAGGGCGGGTCGGTCCCTGGGTCGCATTTCACCTTTACAGCAAGCTCGAGGTGGACTCCGCGCGCTGGGCGGATGGCGAGCCGGCGACCGTCTTCAAGGGAAAGGAGAGCGACATTCTCTGGGTCCGGCTGCTGCGGCCGATCGACTCCGGTGAAACCCAGACACTCACCCTTCACTACCATGGTGATCTGATCGATCGATACGGGGAGTGGTTCTTCATCAAATCGTCGATTGCGTGGTATCCCCGATCCCTCGAGGGTCGGAGCCTGTCGACCTTCGATCTGACCTATCACAGCTCCAAGTCCTATCTGCTCGCCAGTATTGGGGACCTCGTCGAGTCCTCGGAAGTTGATCGGGTGGTGACCACGCACTGGGTGACGCCCCATCCGGTACGCAATGCATCGTTCAATCTCGGGCAGTTCGAGGAAATCGAGATCGATGAAGAGGGTATCCCTCCGGTCACAGTCCTCTATGCGGAGCAGGGGCACCGGCAGCTTGGCCAGGGCGGGGGTAACCGAGGGCGGATGAAGGAACGCGTTACCACTGATGTGGGAAAGAGCATGAAGTTCTTCCAGAACGTGTTCGGTCCCCCGCCGATCAAGCGATTCTACGCGACGGAAATTCCGTTCGGTCACGGGGAGGCCTTCCCGGGGTTGGTGCATCTGTCCTGGGCCACCTTCTACCAGACCGACCAGGAGGGCGGAGATGAGGTCTTCCGGGCCCACGAG
>JABDII010000183.1 GCA_013003805.1 Gemmatimonadales bacterium | reverse complement strand
GTGGCCGTGGGCATCACCACCGACCTCGGCCGCGGAGCAATCGGCGCCCGGTTCGAAGCCAGCTACACCGAGCAACTCGCATCCACGTTCGAGACGAGGGTCACCACCCCGAGCCGGCCCATCCCGTTTGCCAACCGCCAGGCCAACGTCAGCTGGAACCCTGGCAGCATCCTCCGGGTGAGTGTCCAGCCGTACGTGGCCCTGACCAGAACGCTGGCATTCCAGGGCAAGGTGAGCCACTGGTCACGCGGCGAGGACAGCTACGAGTACGCGGCGTCCGGCGACACCGTCGCGGGGGTCAGCGCGACCGAGTTGGGACTGGACAGTAAGGTGAATGCCACCGTGGTGGGCGGAGGGCTCACCTACCGGAGTCCCAGCGCTACCGACGAGCGCCACCGCGGCCTCCCGGTCGAGGCGCACTGGACGTATGAAGGGGTGATCCGAGCCGGCGGCGGCCGAGTTCCCAAGGCCAAGACCTTTCGGATGGGCCTCCGGCTCTACTTCCGCCTCTGGGGTGGCGGTGGGGGTGGCTGAAGCCGCTGGCAGGCTTCATCTTGCCTTAATGAAGATCCCACGGAAGGTCCCCCAGTTTGAGTCGAACGGGGCCCAACCGACGGGTCCCCACAACCCCCTGCGTCAACGCTTATGGGCCGCCTAGACGTCGCACCGAAGCTCGACCCCAACGAGTTCAGAGCCTTCACCAAAGCACTGCTCAGCGACCTGCGTGCGCTCGAGCAGATGCTGGTCGAGGGCCGAATCGAGACTGGGGCGCGCCGGCTCGGTACCGAGCAGGAGTTGTTCTTGGTCAACCGCGGCTGGCGCCCGGCCCCGGTGGCCATCCGAGTCCTGGAAGGCCTCGATGGCGAAGAGTACACCACCGAGCTCGCCGCGTTCAATCTCGAGATCAACCTGAAGCCGCTCGAACTCGAAGGGCGCTGTTTTCACCAACTCGAACAGCGGCTCAACGATCACATCGAAGCCGTTCGTACCCAAGCCCACCGCTACAACGCCGACGTGGTCCTCACCGGGATTCTCCCGACCCTCGTCAAGTCGGATCTGTCACTCGAGAACATGACGCCGCGCGAACGGTACGCGATTCTGAATGATGTGCTCACGCGGATCTGCGGCGGCTGTTACCGCATCAACATCCAGGGAGCGGACGAACTCAACATCGAGCACGACTCCGTCATGTTGGAGGGCGGGAATACCAGCTTCCAGGTCCACCTCCAAGTCGACCCGGATGCCTTCGCGCGCTACTACAACGTGACCCAGGTCATGACTGCGCCGGTCCTTGCGGCCAGCGTCAATTCCCCGCTCCTGTTCGGCCGGCGCCTTTGGGCCGAGACCCGCATTGCCCTCTTTCAGCAATCGATCGATACGCGCCGCACCACTCCGCACCTCCGCGAACTCACGCCGCGCGTGCGATTCGGCGAGCAGTGGGTCAAGGAATCCATCCTCGAGGTCTTTCGGGAAGACATTGCCCGGATCCCGGCACTCATGGCGGCGAAAAATCCGGAGGATCCTTTCGCCGTGCTTCGAGAGGGCGGTGTGCCGGCCCTCGTCGCGCTCCAGATGTACAACGGCACCGTCTATCGCTGGAACCGTCCATGTTATGGCATCTATCGAGGCAAGCCCCACATTAGGATCGAGTGCCGCTTCCTCCCATCCGGGCCCACCGTCATTGATGAAGTGGCCAACGCAGCCTTCTGGATCGGCCTGGTCTTGGAAGGTGCCGAGCAGTATCCGGACATTACCGAGCGAATCCAGTTCGACGATGCGCGCGCCAATGTACTGGCGGCTGCACGCCGCGGGCTGAATGTGGGTTTCACCTGGCTCGACGGCCGCACGACGAGCGCCCGGGATCTCCTACTCCAGGACCTGATCCCGCTGGCCCGCGCCGGCCTGAAACGCGCCGGCGTCCAGCCCGCCGATGCCGATCGCTACCTCGACGTGATCGAGGGCCGGGTATCCTCAGGCGGAACGGGGGCACATTGGCTCGAGCGCTCGCTCCTCCAAATGGGCTCCCAGGGGACCCGGAGCGAGCGTCTGGCGGCGCTCACGGCTGCGATGGCCGACCGGCAGCAATCAGGGAAGCCTGGTCACGAGTGGGAACTCGCGTCCATCGAGGAGGGCGGCGGCTGGAAACACCACTATCTCATGGTTGAGCAGTACATGACCACCGACCTGTTCACGGTCAAGCAAGACGAACTGGTGGATCTCGCCGCCTTGCTCATGGACTGGAAGCACATTCGTCAGGTTCCGGTGGAAGACGAGGACAATCGTCTGGTGGGATTGGTGTCTTTCGGATCGGTATTACGTTTGTTGGCAAGTGGCGACCGCCGCCAAGAGAAACTGACCATCCCCGTCCGAGACATCATGGACAGCAACCCGGTCACCATCGGTCCGGAAACATCCACGCTCGAAGCCATCGAGCTCATGCGTCAACATCGCATTCCAAGCCTACCCGTCGTCAAGGACGAGAGACTTGTCGGCATCGTGAGCGTTGGCGATTTCATGCCCATGGTCCAGCGGCTCCTGCACGAACGGCTCCAAGAAGAACTGTGACGCTCGGACCCGACACCCTCGGCCAAGAGCAGCGCGACCGGCTGATCGGCCGAATCGCCGGCGCTCGCCCGGGACCGCTTTTGGTCGCGACGGCCGGACTCCACGGCAACGAGCCAGGCGGGATCGCCGCCCTGGAGCGGGTCTGCCGCGCCCTCGAAGGCCGCCGCCAGTTGGTTCGGGGTGAGTTCCTGGCGCTCGCCGGAAACCTGGCGGCCCTGGCCCGCGGCGAACGCGCCATCGACCGCGACCTCAACCGGCACTTCCGACCCGAGCGCATCGTGGCCCTGCGGAACGGGCACCCACCCGATCCTGCCATCCGCGAAGACCGTGAACTGGTTGAACTTCTTCGAGCGATCGACCCCGCGCTCGAGCGGGCGAGGGGTGAAGCGTACTTCGTCGACCTGCACACGACTTCGGGAAAGAGCGCGGCCTTCGCCACGGTGGGCGACACCCTTCGCAATCGTGAGTTCGCTCAACACTTCCGTTCACCGATCATCCTCGGCTTGGAAGAGCATATCGAAGGTACGCTGCTGGAATATCTGAACGGCCTCGGATACATCACCATGGGGTTCGAGGGCGGCCGCCACCAGGACCCCGCATCGGTCGATCTGCTCGAGGCCGGCATGTGGGTTGCCCTCGCCGCATCCGGAGTCTTGTCGGACGAGGGAGCGATCGCGGAGGTCGCCGAATCGCATCGTCTCCTAGACCGAAACCGCCGGGGGCTCCCCCGAGTCTTTGAAGTGCGCTACCGCCACCCCGTCCAACCCGAAGACCGATTCGAGATGGCGCCGGGATACGCGAGCTTTCAGCGGCTGACCGAGGGAGAAGTGGTGGCGGGGGATCGGTCGGGGCAGATCCGCGCACCGGTGCCTGGCCGAATCCTGATGCCTTTGTATCAGACCCAGGGCGACGACGGCTTCTTCGTGATTCGCGAATTCAGCCCGTTCTGGCTCACCGTGTCGCGCGTTCTCCGGCACACCCGGGCCGAGCAGCTCCTCCGAATTCTGCCCGGCATCCGACGCCACCCGACCCAGGCGGACACGCTCGTCATCGACGTGCGGGTGGCCCGGTTCCTCGCCCTCCAGATCTTTCACTTGTTGGGGTATCGCAAGCAGAAACAAGTAGGGAGGGTGTTGTTGATGAGTAGGAGAAAAGAAAGTCGGAAGTCATAAGTCATAAGACTTGAGTCTTGAGACTCACGACTTGCGACTCACCCCCAGCATCTCCTGGGCGTGTCGCCGCGCCGCCGTGCCCTCCGCATCGCCCAACATACGAGCTACCTCGAGGATCCGGTCCTCGCCGTGGATCACCTGGACGTCACTGGTCGCGATACCGCGGCGAGCGCGTTTGGAGACAACGAGGTGCCGGTCGGCCTGCGCCGCAATCGGCGCGAGATGGGTGATCACCAGCACCTGCCGGCCCTCCGCGACCTCGGCAAGCGCCTGCCCGACCCGGGCCCCGACGTTCGCCCCGATCCCCTGATCCACTTCATCGAACACCAGCGTCGGGATCCGGTCGTGCCGCGCCAGAACGGCCTTGAGCGC
>JABDII010000169.1 GCA_013003805.1 Gemmatimonadales bacterium | reverse complement strand
GGTTAGGCCTGGTTCGACGTCTTCGATGGTTGTGGTGAGCGGCGCCACGATGTGCGCCATCCCACCCGTTGCCACCACCTTGGGACTGGCAGCACCGGGCCATTCCGCGCAAATCCGGCCGATCATGCCGTCGACGCCGTCGGCTGCGCCGAACAGCACGCCGGCCTGAATACAATCCTCGGTTCTCTTACCGATGACGGTACTGGGTGGCTCGAGCTCCGTGGCCGGGAGCTTGGCCGCCTGCCGGGTGAGTTGGTCGGCCGAGGTCCGCAGGCCCGGCATGATCGCGCCGCCAATGAACCGCCCGTCCGTCACACAGTCAAAGGTCGTGGCCGTGCCGAAGTCGACGATGACCGTGTCAGAGCCGTATCGGTCGATTGCTGCCAGCGCGTTGACGATCCGGTCCGCGCCGACACTCAGCGGGTCGTCTACGTCCAAGTTGAGCGGCAGCTCCGAGCGGGGAGTCACCGACGTGACCTGGGCCCCGGTCGTCTGCTCGATGCCCTCAACCACGCTGCGGGTGACTGCCGGCGCCACCGAGGCGAGACAGACGGCCTTGATCTCATTCGGGGAATGGCCGGATTGAATGAGAAACCCGCCGAAGGCACTCCCCCACTCGTCGGGGGTCCTATCGGGTCCCGTTGTCATGCGCCATTGGCGAAGCAGACGGTCACCGGCGAACAGACCGGCGGTGATCTCGGTGTTCCCGATGTCTACGGTGAGTAGCATGGGCGAATTCTAGGAGGGTTCCGGCTCGGACGTAAGGCGCTTTTGCCGAGCGGCCGTCCGCACGATTGTCGTATCGACCACCACCGGACCGTTCCGGAGCTGCTGCACCGTCCCGGCCGGCCCTCGGACAACCAGAGCCCCGGTCCGATCGATGCCGGTGCACACGCCACCGGGCACGGGCTCGAGCAGGATCGCACCACTGAGCCAGTCGCGTCGCCTCAATTCAGCAACGGCGGGAGTATCGAGCGTCGTGAGGTTCAGTGGGACCGACCGGATTGCGCCGATAACCGAACTTGCCACGTCGCCAGGAGCAATCCTCTCTCGGGTGTGCTCAGTCACGGAGGTCGCCGGACCAATCACCCCACTCGGAGCCGGGTTCTCGACATTGATCCCCACGCCGATCGCGGCCCAGGCAGGAACGTCGCCGTGCCAGCGCACCTCGCAGAGAATGCCGCCGATCTTTGCGTCATTCACCAGGAGATCATTGGGCCATTTCACCTGGACTTCCTGAATGCCGACCGCCTCGAGCGCATGTGCCACGGCGAGTCCGACGCTCAAGCTCATGACGAGCGGTGGCGCAGCCTCGGTGGGACGCCGCAGCACGCTGAGCCAGACCCCGCCGACGGGCGATTCCCAGTGCCGTCCCCGACGGCCTCGTCCGGCCGTCTGCTCGCGGGCCACGACCGCGGTCCCGTCAGGTTCTCCGGCTTCCGCCAGTTGATGGATTTCGTCTTGAGTAGACCCGACTCGGTCCAGCTGAATGGTGCGCATCTAAGACCCGCTCAGAGCAACGAACCAGATCAGGGTGAAGATCCCGATGCCAAGGCAGTACGGCGCGAAACGATGGAACACGCCGCGACGGAGCAGGGAGACCAAGAAGCGAATGGCCATCACACCCGACACCAGCGCCCCTCCGAAGGCCCACGCATGCCCTGCCCCAACTGTCCCCAGGCTGGCGCCGGCTCCTGCGGCTTCGAGGACGCCGCTTCCCGCGATGGCGATCACGGACAGCAAGAAGGAAAACTCCGCAGCTGGATACGGCGCCACCCGACCCCAGAGCGCGGCTGTGATCGTGGTGCCGGAGCGGGAGATGCCCGGGAAGATCGCCACGGCCTGGGCCAGGCCGATGATCACCGCGTTCCGGAGACTGACCTCGTCGCGCGTGGCCTGTGTGCGTACCCACCGGGTGCTCCAGAGCACCACACCGGTGAGCGTGAAGCTCAGGCCGACGAGGAGGTACGAATGAAAGTACCGCTCGAAAAAATCGTGGAACGCAAAGCCCACTACCCCGGCGGGTACCGACCCTACGGCCAGGAGCCCGGCGAACCGCCAGCTCGGCCCGTCGCCGCGGGCCATCCCGGCCAGGACACTGGTCACGCGCCGCCAGTAGACAATGAGCACGGAGGCGAGCGTCGCGACATGCAGCAGTACCTCGAACGCCACCCCGGGCGAGCGGTACCCCAGCAGCCCTTCGGCAACCACCAGGTGTCCTGAGCTCGAGATAGGGAGAAACTCGGAGAGGCCCTGCACCAATCCCAGGAGAAGGCCTTCCCACCACGTGAGCGT
>JABDII010000577.1 GCA_013003805.1 Gemmatimonadales bacterium | reverse complement strand
GCATGATTTGGCCGGTCAGATTGGTGATGTGGGTGACCTCGATGACCCTCGTCCGCGGGGTGATGGCTTGGCGGAATCGCTCGGCCAAGTACTCTTGTGACGGCGGCGGAACCTGGAACGAGACCTGCTTCAGCACGATACCGTCCCGGCGCTCACGCTGCTTCCACGAGGTCAGCATTCGCCCGTAGTTCTGGTTGGTGACCAGCACTTCGTCGCCGCGCTTGAGATCGAGACCGAAGATCATGGTCTCCATCGCCTCGGACGCGTTGCGTGTGATGGCCATTTCCTCAGGGTCGCAACCGAACTCAATGGCCAGCTCGCGCCGCACTGATTCGATGCGGGGTTCCAGAATCCGCCACATATGGAGGGCCGGAAGCTCGTTGGTGAATCGGAGATCGCGGATCATCGCCTCGAGGACGTGACTCGGTGTGGGGCACACCCCGCCGTTATTGAGATTGATAATGGTGCGATCGGCGTCGAAGGCGCGCTGGATGTGGCTCCAATACGTCTCGTCATCAGCGAGGTCGTCCGGAGAGCGGCTCCCGGCGATATCCTGGGCACGCCAGAGCTGCGCGATCGCGTTGGCACGGAACGGCGGGAGGGTTGCGGCCACTCCGGCGAGCGCGGCGACGAAGGATCGACGAGTCTGCATGAGACCTCCCAGCGACAATGCGTGCCTCGAGTGCGCTTAGTGCCTCCGTCGCAGCCCGAGAGTGACGATCTTCTGTAACAGGTCATCGTACGACATCCCGGCAAAGGCTGCTGCCGATGCGAATTCCTCGCGCTCAGCGATTTCGGGATTCGGATTTGCCTCGAGAAAGTAGAGCTCACCCGTGTCGGTGAGGCGAAAGTCCACGCGGGCGTATCCCGAAAGCTCGAGGATGCGGTAGATCCGCTTGCACGTTCGGATAATGTGGGTCTCGAGCTCCCCTGAAATATTCTCCGCCGGGCCTTGGAAGATCCCACGGCTCACCTGGTAATCGATATCATGCTTCACTTTGGCCGTGGCGATCCGCGGCGCATCCTCCGGAATGCCCTCGAAGGTGAGCTCCCACGTCGGCAGAACCTGGAGACGCTCGTTGCCAAGGACCCCCACGTAGAGTTCCCGTCCTGCGATGTACTGCTCCGCAATCGCGTCGGTCCCAATATGGTTGTGCACAAACGCGACGCGCTCGGCTAGTTTCTCGTCCGAATCGACCACTGATGCCCGGGCAATGCCAAGTGAAGCATGCTCAATCAAACTCTTCACAATGAGTGGGAAGCCAAGCCGTTTTGTCCGGCGCACCTTTCGGCCGATCGGGAAGACAGCGAACGCCGGCACGCGGATACGATGGTAGGCCAAGAGCTTCTTGCTCAATGCCTTGCCTCGCGCGAGCACCAGGCCGCGCGGATTGCAGCCGGTGTAGGGGACGCGGAGGAGTTCGAGGTAACTCACGACGTGTTGGTCGTATGTGGCCTTCCCGTGGAATTCCTCGAGCAAGTTGAATACCACATGAGGCTTCCATTCGTCGACCGCATTCCCGACCGGCAGCAACTCATCCTGGATACCGAGCGGTCGCACCTCGTGGCCGAGCTTCCGCAGTGTGGTGACGACGTCGTACTCGGTCTTCCACAGATTGATCTCGTGCTGAGTAGATCCCCGGAGCGTGTTGGGCGGTACGAGCTCCGGGTGCATGAGCACCAAGATGCGTTGTTTCTTCATCTGACGGTCACAGCGCGATCCAATCGCGGCGTCCACGACCATACAAGACTTGCATGACATTGACCGTCAGCATGACGGTGAAATCGCTCAGGACCTGTCGCTCCGAGCCCACTACTCTGAGCCGGAGCTCACGGCACCGGCTGATCATGTCCGCCAACACCGCGTCGAGTGTGGCTTGGTACTCACCCGACCACTTGGCGATGCGTGACCGTATCTCGGTCCGGTGCCGGCGCAAGAAAGTCGAGGCGGCAACATGGTGGCGGTGCTTCGGGTCGTCGGAAAACAGGCGGCGGAGATCACGGTCATAGGTATTGGGAATGTCCATGCGGTAGCGCTCGCGCCGTGCCTCGTAGTACTCGCCAAGGGTCTGCCGCAAGTTCGGCAGCGAGTCGACTCGGACACGACTCCGTACCGGCGGGACACCTGGCCCAATCTCCGCCATCAGGTCGTCGACGTACTCGAGCTTCTTGAGCGCCGGCCAGCCTGCGTAGCGCTTTCGCCAGTTCGAGCGAGGCTTGAGCCAGACGGCGAACGTCTCAGCGAAATCTTCATCAGGGTGGCTCTGGGCGTACCAGAACCGGAGATGTTGCACGTAGCGTTTGCTGGCCGGATTCGGCCGATAGTACTCCGGGTACCTGGTCGAGGAAAGGCCAAAAAGGTGCTGCCAATTACGGCGCCGCTCGAGACGGTACGCATGCTGGATGGCATGGCCGGTCTCATGCCGCAGCAGCCGGAGACACTCGGGCCGGGTTCCCCCTTCGACCTCGAGCATCTTGACCCGTTCGAGACGGATGAGGCGAGGGTGGGCGAGGTAAAACGGCACGCCGATACCCGCGATTCCCGCCGGGCTGAACCACTCATCCGACAGCCAGACGTGGGGACGGAGCCGGACCCCACGAGCCTCTAGGTCACGGTACAGTTCCCGCACGCACCGAGCGAGCCAGGTACCCTCCACGCGAAGTCCAAGGTCACACAATCTGAGTTCCAGCAAACGGTCGTCGGACCAGCGAGTCCAGTAGAGTCGTCGGGGTGTCTTGCGCGTCATGCTGTTCCCGTTGCACTGCGGACGCCCGGCCCGTGAGGTCCGTCATCCCCGGGTCTCAAGGAATCTCGGACCGCGCCGAGTCGGTCCGGGACATTCGTCACGATACCCGATACCCTGCGCCGCCACAATCGTCGCGCCAAGGCGGGATCGTCCACGGTCCAGACGTGAACCGGGCACCCGAGCCGTCGTGCCGAGGAGACGAACTTGGCGGTCGGGATGGTGAGACTGCGGTAGTTCTCGGGGACCGAGAGGGCCTGGTACGAGGCGACTCTCGGTGCCCCGCCGACCCACGAGCCCAAATAGAGACGTACGATCTCGCGTCGACCCGCTCCCAGAGCAAACAGACCGTTGCGAAATACAGCGAGCGCGCGCCGGTCAGCCGAGGCGACGACCGAGCGCTCGTCGCACCGGTGGGCCTCGAGCACCCGGCGAACCTCCTCTTGGCCGCGCGGTTCCTTGATCTCAATCAGGAGTGGGAGCTGCGGGATCGATTCGAGGACTTGGGCCAGTGTCGGAACACGAACTCCTTTGCCTCGCCACGGAAAGGTCCGCCCGTTGTCCGGTGAAAACGTGGCCCCGGCGTCGGCCTCGAGCAGTCGGCTCAACGACGCATCCGGGAGCGTCAGTCGAACACCGGTCGTCCGGTCGGTGGTAGCATCGTGCAGGACTACGGGCACGCCGTCCCCGGTGACCCGAACATCGAATTCGAGCGCGTCCGCACCCTGCTCCACCGCGAGCTCGAATGCCGGGATGGTATTCTCGGGCGCGTAGGCCGAGGCGCCGCGATGGGCGATGACGAGGCGGGCGTCCAGGTCGAGGAGTGGATTCGCCGCCATCAGCGATTCTCCGTGGGCGGGTGAGAATCGGGGACGTCCCGGACGGCTTCGAGAAACTCGTGGATGGTATCGCGGTAGCCGGGGCCTGCTGTTTCGTACACATCGTTGTGGCCGGCCCCTCGTACCTCGTAGAACGCCTGGGCTCGCCCAGCCTCGGCGAGAGCTCTCCCCATTGTGAAGGGCGCAATCCGGTCGACGGTCCCGTGGATGATGAGTAACGGAGCGGCGAGGCGGCGCGCGCGGGCCAGGTTGTCCATGTCGTAGCGAACCAGAAAACTGGGGAAGAGCCGGTAGTGGACCCGCGCCATCGCGCGGGCGGTCGTGAACGGTGAGTCGAGAATCACGGCGGCGACGGGCCTGGTGTCAGCCAGGTAGAGCGCCGGGACACTCCCCAGCGAGCGACCGAAGACCGCAATTCGATGTGGATCGATCTCGGGACGGCCGGCGAGGTACTCCCACGCGGCATCCGCATCGCGGTACAGTCCGTCTTCGTTGGGTCGTCCGCCGTTTTGCCCGTACCCGCGGTAGTCGAGGACCAGCATGGCATGTCCTGGCGGGCGGAGTGTCCCGATGAGCGGGGCGAGAAATGCCAGGTTCTCGGCGTTGCCATAGAACCAGATGAGGGCGGGCGCCGGTGCCTCACGCGCGGAGCCGGTAGGTCCCTCCGGCGAGAGGTACCACCCATGCAAGGTGACTCCGTCCGCGGTTTCGACCGCCACCCTCGAGCCGGTGAAGCCGAAGGCGCCGGGGTCGGGGACCGCTCCTTTGGGGGCAAAGAAGATTAGCCTGCTCTGCGAGACCCACAGGAACAGGGCGATGGCGAGGTAGAGGATGGCCAGGTACGCGACGGCGCGCAGGAGGGTCGCCCACATGGTACGAATCTGCCGCACGCGAGAGGGTCACGCCATGTCACAATGCGGCCGCCCCCGCTGTCGGACGTAACCGAGAGCAGGGGCGGGCAATGCGGCGGGTGTGCCGCGACTAGAAGTAGGTGGTCACCCCACCGAGAATGCGGCGGCCGATTACCGATCCGCCGAACAGGTGGTAGCGCTCCTGATCGAACAGATTGGTCACCGCGGCGTGGATTCGGAAGTAGTTGTTGATCCTATAGCCCCCGGTCAGGGTCACCGTCTGGCTCGCCGGGACGTGGCCTTGGAAGATGCCAGCGGCCCAGTCGTACCCGTCGATCAGCCGAACCGCCACCTCGGCATCGAGGCCCTGGAGGCCGCTGTACGCCAGGGAGAGGTTGGCCTTGTGTTTCGGTGTGTTGGGTTCCAGCACGTCGCCTGCCTGGAGGCCCTTGATCTGATCCTCGAAAAAGCCGGTGTCGAAAAAGGTGTACGACCCGTCGAACCGGACCTCGTCAACGAGCTGAACCCCGAAGCCCAGCTCGATGCCGCGTTGCTTCACGGAGCCCGCGTTGGTGTAGGAGACGACAATCGCGGTCGCACCATCGACCCGGGTGAGCCCCAAGGCAGCCGTGAGTTGGCCGGCCATGAGCAGGTTGTCGCGCACCGCCTGCTCCAGCGCCGGCTTGAAGGCATCAGGCACCGCAGCTGGCGACGTCCACGAGCCGTAGGTCGGGTTCACACCGGGGAGGAGGTCGGTGACGAAGTTCTTGATCTTGCTTTGGAAGAGATCGACGCTGACGTACGCGCGGTCTCCGATGCTTCCCTTGTAACCGATCTCCCAACCTGTCACCTTCTCGACCCCGAGGCCCGCATTTCCCAGCGCCAAAACGGGCACGACGGAGGAGCTTCCCCCCGGGGCGCCGGCGAACAGCTCTCCGGCTGGCACCCCGGCGAGTGCGGGGCCGAGTGGCGAGGCACGGAGGCCGGCTTCGAGCAACGAGAAGTCGGCCGGGGCGCCGGCCGCGGCGCGGAGGAAAAACTCCGAGTAGTTGGGAACCTGAAAGGCTTGATTGAGCGTGACCCGGATAGAATGATCCGGCGTCGGACTGTATACCAGCGCGGCCTTGGGCGAATACTCACTCTCGTGGAGATCGGCATTGTCGTACCGGAGCGCCGCGACCGCCTTGAGCTCGGGAATCACCTTGACCTCGACCTGGCCATACACCGAGTAGGACTTATCGCTCCGGTCGTCGTCGCTCGGGGCCATAAGCGTGCTATCGGTATCAACCCTGTAGTTCCGGAACGAGGCGCCCACAACCACGCGCCCCCGATCTTCCAAGAAGTTGTGGTTGGTCTGACCCTCAAAGTGGAAGATGGCGGAAGTTTCCAGGAGTGGGGCGCCGCTCGCGAGCGACACCTGATCCTCGTTGGTGTTTCGCCCCGTATACCAGGCCGAGAGATTGAATCGATCAGCCGCCCACGCGGCGCGCGCCCAGGGCTTGGTTCCCTTCTTGACCTGCACCCGACCGATGCCGGTCACAAAGACTTCATTCTCGACTCGCGTGGCCCCGCCATCGACCGAGAACACCGATCCGTCGTTGGCGTAATAGTCGAAGCGGGCGCTGCCATAGATATTTCGTAGGTCGTCGGCCTCACCGGTGGCCGGTTGCCCCAGGCCGGCGGTTGTTTGGCCATCCAGGGGCATGACCTCGATGGCAGTGGGATCGGGGAGGATGCTCGTGTCATCGGTTGCTCCGCTGTATTCCTCCTCCCAATCTCCGATGCCGGTCCGGGAGCGGGTGAAGCTCTCGCTCTGATAGAACCCGGCATTGATCCGATATCCGACCCGACCCTCACCGATCATGCCGGCGTGGCGGAGGTCGCCCCGGAAGGTGGCCAGCTCACCGCCACCCAGGGTGAGCTTGGTGCCAAGTACCTGGCGCGCATCCGGTGTGATCATGTTCACGACGCCACTGAAGGCGTTCGCCCCATAGAGTGCCGAACCCGGACCACGCGCCATCTCGACCCGGTCCAGGTCCTCGAGTGGCACCGGGAGCCCGTTCCACTCTTGGGCGCCGAGGAAGGCGATCGCCAGGTCCCGCCCGTCCAACAGCACCAGGATGCGGCGGTTCAGCGACGAGTTGAGTCCGCGGGCGTTGATGTTGAAGTCGTTGATCCCGCTCTGGACCACGTCCACCCCCGGAAGGCGCTGGAGCGCCACGCCGGCTTGGCCGGTGAGCGACGACGATTGGAGGACTCGCGGCGTGACGATCGAAACGGCGGCCGGAGCCTCGACCACTCGTTCCGGCGCGCGTGAGGCCGCCTCGACCGTGAGCTCGCCCAACGCAATGGCCGTCCGTACCAGCGAGGCATCGACCGTCACAGTCTGATTCGCCACGACCGTCACCTGCTGATCGACAGCGCCGTAGCCCAACCACCGGAATTCAATCACCTGAAGTCCTGCGGGCACCCGCTCGAGCGTGAACTGGCCCGAGGTGTTGGTCGCGGTCCGCACGTTGGTACCGCGGACGGCCACCGAGACGTTGAGCAGCGCGATCCTGTCCTCGGTCCGCGTGACCGTACCG
>JABDII010000162.1 GCA_013003805.1 Gemmatimonadales bacterium | reverse complement strand
GAGGTGGCGCCCGCCTTCGTTCTGGTCCTGGCTCGAGGGCCATCGGCTATTGGCTAACAGCTATTGGCTGCTCGGCGTTCGAGTCTTCGGCTAAAGCCGAGACTCGGCTGCTGTCGCTAAAGCGACTCGATACCACCTCACTCCTTACTCCTTACTCGTCACTCCTTACTTCTCACCCCTCCCTGTCCTCCAGCTCCACCCCCAGTCCGTCCGCTATCCTATTCACGAACGCAAAGTACGCCGTCACTGCGCAGATGTCGTGGATGGCGCGGTCGTCGAATCCCGCATCGCGTAGGACCGCCACGTCCCGCTCGGTCATCTCACCCGGACGACGCGTGAGCTTGGCCACGTAGTCCAGCATCACTCTGTCGCTGGTTGATAGGTCGAGCCTGGTGTAGTCCTGGACCAGCCCGTCGAGCATATGGTCCCGGGCCGCCTCATTCATCCCCTGCTTCTCCAGCACCCGACGGAGTCCCGCCCCGTGATGATGCAGTCAGTAGTGGCACCCGTTGATGCCTGACACGATCACCGCGATCATCTCGCGTTGTTCCCGAGAAAGGGGCCCCGGCCGGCGCATGAGATCCACGTACAGGTGGTAGTGCGACCGCATGGACCTGCTGTTCTGGCCGTGGATGCGGACGATGTTGTCCCGGTCCGGCACATCGTGCTCGGGCGGGATGCGGTGGGCCGGGACGTAGGAGATGAAAGCCATCGGTCGTAGTCCTCGGGAGTGGTGCGGAATCCTAGCGTGTGGCGATGGGGAATGTCTTCTCGTTGCCATGACGCGGCAGGCGCCAGCGGTAAATGGCGGTTTGTCCCTCGTGTTCCACGTCGGCGTAAACGGTCGAGCCGTCGGGGGCCCACCGGAGCGCGTGGATCGGCGCGGCCAGGACCGTGGGACGCTCCGGTGGCGCGCCGTACGACACCACGAACCCGCGCGCATTGCCCACGAAGCTTCCGAAGTTGGGCGTGACGGTATATGCCAAACGCCAGCCGTCCTCCGTCAGCTGCACGTCTCCTAGCATGAGGCGCATGCCCGGAAACTTGGGCGCCCGGTGCATCGCGAAGACCTTGTGCGGGTCGCGGGCGTCGACGATGATCACCAGCCGGCCACCGGCATGGGCTATCTGGAAGGGTCCGACGGTCTCGGGCTCGCTTCGGGCATTGTCCTCGCGAGGACAATACTCTCCGTAGGCGAACGGCTCGCTCTCGATCACCTCCCACGCCGGCTGGGCCGCGTCGGGGTCTACTCCCACGTAGCGGCCGAATTCGTCCGTGATGACCACGCGCCCCCGCTGCCCCCCGCGTGTCTCGCCGTCGTCCGGAATCCAGCAGCCACCGTCGGGAAGAAACGCCGACCCGCTCGCGACGAGCTCCCGAGTTCCGGCGCTCAGCGCCACCGGCGTTCCCTCGAGCTCATCCAGATCGTAGAGCACGAACGCCTGGAGTTGTCGCAGCATCAGGGACTCGAGATCATCCGGGGCATCGGCGGCTTCATCGGCCAACGCCTTGGCGAACAACAGCCAACGGCCATCGGGGGAGATGGAGAACGGTCTCCCGCCGAAATACTCGACCCCCTCGGTACCAGGAAGCAGCTGCCCGCCGGTGACGCGGGGATCGAGTGGTCCGGGACCACAGGACAATACCACGAGCAAGAGCGCGAACAACGCCGTGTGGTGGACTCGCCTGGTGGGCTGTGGAACGGAAGGGTGCATCGCAGGGAAAGACCTTTTCACGTTGTGGAGCCGTGCCGCCCAATGTAATGACAACGCGGGGGCCTGCCGACCCTAGTACATTTCGCGCGTGATTGACTTGGTTCGGCGTTGCTACGCGTTTGTCCGCCCGATGGTGGTGGCCTCGAGTGCCGTCGCTTGGGTCTCCGCCTGTGGGGGAGGGGGAGAAGCCGGCGGCGACGCAGCGCTCGTCGCAGGAGGTGGAGGCGTTGCGCTGGCCGAACCCGTGGCGAAGCTACCGTTCACCCTCACCGCGACCGATGGCAGCCCCTACCGGTTCGTCGAAGAGACTGAGGGTTTCGTCACCTTGCTCTTCTTCGGCTACACCAACTGTCCCGACGTCTGCCCTGTGCACATGGCCAACCTCGCGGCCGTGCTCGACCGGCTTCCCTTCGAGGTGGCCTCCGCCATCAAGGTGGTCTTCGTGACGACCGATCCCGAGCGCGACACACCGGAGCGGATTCGGGAATGGCTGGACCAATTCGATCCGGGTTTTCTGGGTCTCACCGGGACCCAGGAGCAGGTAACCGATCTGCAGCGCGCGTTCCGCCTCGCGCCTGCCCTGCGTGAGGAGCGTGACGACGGCGGCTACCTCGTGAGTCACGCCGCCCATATCATGGCGTTTTCTCCGGACGACTCGGCCCACGTGGTGTTCCCTTTCGGGACTCGCCAAACGGATTGGATGCGTGAACTCCCTCGTCTGGTCGAGGCGCGGTGAGCCGAGCGGCCCCCCGCGTAGGGTTCGCGCTCGCTCTGCTGGTTGGCACGGGTATGCTGTCCTGTGGCCCAGAGCGAGGCCATGACGCCGCCGCGGACACCGTTGCGGTGCGAGTAGGGGACCTGGTGATCTACGACGGGTACGTGGCCGCCCCCGTCGTAGAGCACGTGACCATGGCCTTTGTGACGATCGAGAACATCGGCACCGAATCCGACGCCCTGGTGGGAGCCAGCACCGACCTTGCGGACCGGGTCCGGCTGCACTCCCAGGTGCTCGACGGGCCCCTGGGGCGCAGCTCCCCGGTCAATCGCATCACGATCGAGCCCGGTCGGGCGCTGGTGCTCGAGGCCGGCGGCTACCACCTCACGCTCGAGGATCTTCGCGTCCAACTCGCGCCAGGTGACTCAGTGACACTCCGGCTCCGGTTCGAACGCGCCGGGACGGCCAACGTGCGCCTTCCGGTCCTGTCCCATCTCGAACTGGTTCACAACCCGTCGCCTCTGGCCGGGGATACTGAGGGGTGACTTGGTGGTGTTCGGCCCGGGACGTCGCCTGGACTTGGAGTTGGCAGGCCTATCCCGGCGTCTGGCTTTTCGTTGCCATGCTGGTGGGGCTCTACGTCACGGCAATCGTTAGGCTGGGGCCGCGTCATGCCGCAGAGCCCGAGCGTGCAGTGCGCCCGCGCCACATCATTTGCTTTGCACTCGGGATCGTCGCGCTTTGGAGCGCCACCGATTGGCCGCTTGGAGCGCTGGGCGCGGGGTATCTCCTGAGCGTTCACACCA
>JABDII010000106.1 GCA_013003805.1 Gemmatimonadales bacterium | reverse complement strand
CCGCTCGGGGGCGGAGATGAACCCACCTTCCTTGTCCAGGCTCTTCTTGAGCAGGAGGCCTGCGAAGCGATTGCTGCTGGGGAGATGACGGAACCACGCATAGAACACTGCGAGCGTGATCACGATGGCCGACCCCAAGACGGCTATGGCCGTCGTGACGTCGCCGAAGGTCGGGATATTGCCCAACATCGCCATGACGACGGATGCTCCTATCATGAGGAGGCCGACAACTCCGGCAACCCCGAATCCGGGAATGATGAAGACCTCGACGGCAATGGCAATGATCCCGGCGCCCAGCAGGATCAGTTCTTCCCAACCGGCGAGACCAAGTAGCAAGTTCGATCCGAAGAAGAGGCCCAGCGCGCCGAGGCTCACCAACCCGCCGAGGCCGAAGGCACCCGCTTTGAGCTCCATGACCAAGCCAAGCATGCCGAGCGACAAGAGGAGCGGAGCGACGATAGGATTGGTGAGAAAGCGAACCAGGCTCTCCGCCCAATTGATCGACGGCGTGACCACCCGGGCTCCACCCTGCCCCACCGCCGTGAGCAACGCGGACTCACTCGTGACCTCGGCCTTGGCAAAACCCAACGTGATCGCTTCGCCCGTGCTCAGCGTGAGGAGCCTCCCCGCGGCCACGACGCCGGGGATATCGATTGATTCGTCCACCATGGCTTCCGCCACCCGCGGGTCGAGCCCTTGCTCCTCAGCCAGCGCCCGAAACTCCGCCCGCATGGCCGACACGATCTTCTCGGATCCCTTGGTCCCGCTTGCATCCACCGGGGTGGCTGCGCCGATCACGCCGCCGGGTCGCATGTAGATGCCGTCGGAGGCCAGCGCAATGAGGGCACCCGCACTGTAGGCCCGCGGATTGACGAACGCGAACACATCGAGGTCGGTCTCACGGATGGCGTCGGCGATGCGCTCTGCCGCGTCGATGCGACCACCCGGCGTGTCGATGTCCAGATAGACCGCCGCGGCACCCGCCTCCCGGGCTTCGCGCATGGCCCGCTCAACGAAGGGCGCAAGCCCGTGTTCGATGGTGCCGGAAATCGGGATGCGGTACACCACCCGTGCTTGTCCAGCCAACGGGTGCGCAAGACAGGTTAGGAGGAGCCCTGCCAGCCCCACCAGGCGCAGCATGCATTCGCTCCTTCACGAAAGAACATGCGAAACCTAGCGGCCGCTCACGTAGTCCGGTAGGGCCTCTACTTCGGGAAACAACCGCGATGGAGAGGGGCCGAGCCCTAATCCGGGACGTCCCGCTGCTGCTGAATGGCCCGGATCCGTTGCATGAGGCGTTCCCGGACGATGAGGAGCTGGGCCTGTTGCACCGGATTCAAGTAGGACCCAACCTCGCGATGTTCGTCGCGGAACGTCCCAGCGTAGTCAACTTTGAGTTGCAGGAGGGCGTCGGTCAATCGGCCCACGCTGTCCTGGTCGGCGGCGATCCCAGGGCGGAGTTGGCGGGCCAGTGCCTGCTTGAGCTCTCGTTCGGTTCGCTCGAGTTCTCGGCGCTGCCGAGAAAACTCTCGGCTGGTCTCGCGGAGGCGGGCTGCTTGGTCATTGGTCAGGCCGAGGTCTTCCACCACCCGGGACCAGAAGCGCCGTTCGAGCGCCTGCAGCATTTGCGCCCGTTGTCGACCCTGCCCTGCTCCTTGTTGGGCCGCGGCCGGGTAGGGGGCCGCGAGCGCCATCACAGCCACACTCACCACCAACGCCAACCGGTTCATCTATCCCTCCCACTCGCGCAGCAAGCGCTCTAGCTCGTGATCGTCCAGCGCGTTCCACTCCGAGGAGTCGAATGTGGAAAACGCCTCGATCGGCTGGTCGATCGATGCCAACACGATTTCCAGTTCATCAACCGACAGACTATCCAATCCAGGGAGGTGGAGTGCCTCGGCCGGATCGCTCGACACCGTGGGGATCGGGTCCGTATTGGGGGCGGAAACCGTCTGCACGACGAGGAGCATGGCTGCGGCCGCGGCCACCGCGACGCCGACCCAGCGGAGCCGCCGCCCGATCCGGCGGGCGGGTGTGGCGTCGCGAAGCCGCCGGGTCACGGCCTCCGCCAAGACACGGGGCTCGACCAGTGCATCCGCGCGCTGGGCCAGGAGCCGAGCGGTGTGCGCCAACTCCCACTCCGCCCGGCAGTCCGCACACCCCGCCAGGTGCTTCTCCTCGTCGACCGTCCACGTCTCCTGGCCCCGAGCCACCTCGGAAATCCGCTCGGACAAGCGCGTGCAGGTTTCCTGAATCATGCGAGCAACTCCTTCAACCGTTTGACGGCGTGGTGGTAGTGCACTCGGGCCGCCCCGGGGGTCGTGTCGAGTGCCACCGCGATCTCGTCATAGCTCGAGCCCTCCTGGACCCGCAGGAGAAAGACCTCTCGTTGGAGCCTCGGCAGGTCTTTGAGACCCACCCGCATTCGTTCAGCCGCTTCCAGCGCCTCGACCTCTCCCGCCGGGTCGTCCCGGTTCGGGAGATCACGGTCTTCCAGAGAGAGCACCTGACGACCCCGCCGTTTCCGAAACTCATCCTTCAGTAGGTTCCGCGCAATCGAGAACAGCCAACTCCGAAATGAGGCGTCTCCTCGCCAGGAATCCAGTCGCCGAAACGCCCGGAAGAACGCCTCCTGCGCCAGGTCTTCGACGTCACTCTGGGACGCGCCGGCACTGTACAGGAACCGCCCGACCGCCCGGGCATGGCGCGTGACCAGTTCGCTGGCAGCCGCCTGGCTCCCAGCCCGATAGGCTTCCACCAAAGCCGCGTCCGAGGCCTGGTCGGGTCCGGGGTGGGCGGTCATGTTCGGAGGGAAGACGCGCCGGGAGGTAGGATGTTAAGCGGCTTGACGCCTTGAACTTGCAGCGCTAGCTTCAGACCGAACGAACGTTCGGACGGCCTGTGCCCACTGCGGATTCCCGACTCGACACCCTGCTCGCCGACGCGGCGCGGATCTTCGCGGAACGCGGGTTCCATGGCACCTCCATGCGAGACCTCTCCCGCGCCTCGGGGCTCAGCCTGTCCGGGATCTACCACTATGTCGAGAGCAAGCACGAGCTGCTTTTCCTTATTCAGGATCGTTGCTTCACCGAGGTCGCCGAGGGCGCTCGATTGGCCGTGGCACGAGAGACGGAGCCGGAGGCTCGTCTCAGAGCGTTCATCCGCCAACACGTCCTGTTCTTTACCGCCCACATGCATGAAATGAAGGTCTTGTCGCACGAGGCCGAAGAGCTGACCGGCACAATGGCCACCGCCATCCGCCGGCGCAAGCGGGAATACGTCGCCTTTGTGACCCAGTTGCTCGAAGATATCGATGTCCGAGGCGTAAACCCGCAGATTGCCGCCTATGCGTTGTTCGGCATGATAAATTGGATCTATACGTGGTACCGGCCGTCCGGCGAGATCCAGCCGGGCTACTTAGCCGATGAAATTGCCCGCCTGTTCCTCGACGGGTATCTGCAACCAGCATCCCACGCGGCCCACCCATTGGCCGCCTCGCACGGAGGATAGTCGTCTTGGCAACTTCAGTGACTCCCAGACCGGGCGCCCCCGCGCCCACCGACCAAGTACTGGTCGATTACGAGGTGACGGATGGACTGGCCATCATCACGCTCAACGATCCACCGGCAAACACCTATACCTACGAGATGATGCGGCAGCTCGATGCGGCCATCCTCGATGCCCGCATGGCAGACGAGGCGCATGTCATCGTCCTCCGCGGCTACGGCGACAAGTTCTTTTCCGCCGGCGCCAACATCGGCATGCTCAACAGCGTCACGCCGCGATTCAAGTACTTCTTCTGCCTCCACGCGAACGAGACCCTGAACCGTCTCGAGCAAACGCCAAAGCTCACCATTGCCGCCCTGAACGGCCACACCGTGGGCGGAGGTCTCGAGATCGCCATGGCGTGCGATATGCGGCTGGCACGCCGGAACGCGGGGAAGATCGGCCTCCCCGAGGTGAACTTGGGTGTCCTTCCCGGCACCGGCGGCACGCAGCGGCTCTGCCGCATCGTGGGCAAGTCGCGCGCCATCGAGCTCATGGCGACCGGTGAGACCTATTCGTTCGAGCGGGCCGAGGAGTTGGGCATCGTCAACAAGGTGTTCGAGAAGGACACGTTCTGGGATGATGTCATCATGTATGCCAAGCAATTCTGCCCGCCGAACAAGGCCTCGAAGGCTGTCGGCCTGATCAAGCGCGCGGTCCAAGCGGGTGCCGAGGTTCCCTTCGAGAGCGGGCTCAGCGTCGAGCGTGAGTTGCAACAGCAGCTCTTCCAGTCCCAGGATGCTAAGGAAGGGTTGGCGGCATACGTGGAGAAGCGCATGGCCACCTTCAAAGCCGAGTAATGCGCACCGACATCTTCATCGACAACGCCTTCGTTGCCGCTGCGAGCGGCAAGCGGTTCGAGGTCATCAATCCGGCAACCGAGGACGTGGTGGCCAGTGTCGCGGAGGGCGACGCCCCGGACATCGATCGGGCGGTCACGTCGTCTCGCGCATGCTTCGAATCGAACGAGTGGCGGGAGCTTTCCGGACGACAACGAGGCGCGATTCTCTACAAGGCAGCGCACCTCCTGGAGTCGAGCCTGGGCGACGTCGCCCGGCTCGAGACACTCCACAACGGCAAACCGCTGTTCGAATCGAAGATCGACGTCTCCATGACGGTCGAGACGCTGCGCTACTACGCCGGCTGGGCGGACAAACTCGCGGGGGAGACGGTGCCGGTCGAGGGACCTTACTTCACCTACACCCTCCGCGAACCGGTCGGCGTCGTCGGCGCCATCGTGCCGTGGAACTTCCCGCTCAACCTGGCGAGCTGGAAGGTGGCGCCGGCGATCGCAGCCGGGTGCACCGTGGTGCTGAAGCCGGCGGAAGAGTCACCCCTCACCGCCCTCGTCTTGGCCGAGCTGCTCCACGAGGCAGGACTCCCAGCCGGGGCACTCAATGTCGTACCCGGGTACGGGCCGACGGCCGGCGCGGCATTGGTGCGCCACCCGGGGGTCGACAAGATCGCCTTTACCGGTTCGACTGAGGTGGGCCGCATCATCATGCGCGACGCGGCAGAGACCCTCAAGCGGGTCACCTTGGAGTTGGGCGGGAAGAGTCCGAATGTGATCTTCGCCGATGCCGACCTGAAGGCTGCCATCCGAGGAGCACAGACCGGCATCTTCTACGGCAAGGGCGAGGTCTGTGCCGCGGGCAGCCGGCTTCTGGTCGAGCGAACCGTCAAGGACCAAGTGGTCGAGGCGTTGGCCCAGCGGGCCAAGAAGCTCGTCCCAGGCGATCCGTTCGCCAAGGAAACCCGCCTCGGAGCTATCGTTTCCAAGCCACAGCAGGAGCGCGTGCTCGGGTACATCGCAGAGGGCCAGTCGGAAGGGGCCACGTTGGTCACTGGGGGCAAGCCAACTACGGTCGACGACAAGGGGTACTTCGTCGAGGCCACCGTGTTCGACGGTGTGACGCCGGACATGACCATCGCGCGGGAGGAGATCTTCGGCCCGGTGCTGTCGGTCCTGGCCTTCGACGATCTCGAGGAGGCTATTGGACTCGCCAACCGATCCATGTACGGTCTCGCCGCTGGGATTTGGACTCGAGATATTTCCAAGGCCCACCGCGTCGCAGCGGCGATTCAGGCCGGCACGGTTTGGATCAACACGTACAATGCGTACGATCCCGCGGCCTCGTTCGGTGGCTACAAGCAGTCTGGATTCGGCCGCGACCTCGGTCGAGAGGCGCTCTCCAACTACACAGAATTGAAAACGGTCTGGGTCGGGCTATGACCGCTCGTCGCCGATAGGAGTCGCTGCATGCATGCCTTCATTACTGCGGCGCTACGGACGCCGGTGGGGCGAGCGGGCGGAGCGCTCGCCCCGGTGCGAGCGGATGACTTGGCCAGCCACGTCATTTCCTCCGTCGTCGAGCGGACCCAGCTACCCGTCGACGAGATCGATGACGTGATTCTTGGATGCACCAACCAAGCCGGCGAGGACAATCGCAACGTGGCGCGCATGGGCGCGTTGTTGGCCGGCCTGCCAATCGACGTCCCCGGCCAGACGATCAACCGCCTGTGCGGCTCAGGGCTTCAGGCCGTCGCCAGCGCTGCCCAGGCGATACGCGCGAACGAAGGCGACCTGTTCGTGGCAGGTGGGGTCGAGAGCATGACCCGTGCACCGTACGTGATGCTCAAGACCGGCCAAGCCTGGAGCCGGGGCACGCCGGCAGTCGCCGATTCGACGATCGGGTGGCGGTTTGTCAATCCGCGCATGTCCCCGGAATGGACCATCTCGCTCGGACAGACCGCGGAGCGAGTTGCCGAGCTGCATCACATCAGCCGCGAGGAGCAAGATGCGTTCGCGCTGGAGAGCCAGCGGAGGGCGCAGGCCGCGATCGCGGAAGGGCACTTCGACGAGGAGATCGTGCCGGTCGAGGTGCCGGGGAAGAAGACCAGTACCACGTTTGCCGTGGACGAGCACCCGCGCCCGGATGTCACCCTAGAGGGGCTGGCGAAGCTCAAGCCGGCGTTTCAAGCCGGCGGGACGGTCACAGCCGGGAATTCGAGCGGAATCAACGACGGCGCGGCGGCCCTCGCCGTCCTCAGCGAAGCCGCACTCGAACGCGCTGGTGCCCAGCCGCTGGCTCGCATCGTCACCTCCGCCGTTGCCGGTGTCGATCCAGCATGCATGGGGCTCGGACCCATTCCCGCCACCCGGAAGGCTTTGGCGCGAGCGGGGCTCTCGGTGGACGACCTCGATGTGATCGAGTTGAACGAGGCGTTCGCCGCGCAGGCCATTCCATGCATCCGGGAATTACAGTTCGATCCGGCGCGCGTGAACGTGTCCGGCGGTGCCATCGCATTGGGGCACCCTCTCGGGGCGACCGGCGCCAAGATCCTCACCACGTTAGTGCACGCGCTCCGGCGAACCGGTGGGCGCTACGGACTCGTCACCATGTGCATCGGCGTGGGCCAAGGCATCGCCATGATCATCGAGCGAGTAAACCATGGCTGAAGAGAGGGCCGCTGTGGGCCCATACCAGCACGTCATCACACGGGTGGAAGACGGGATCGGGACACTCCTGCTCAATCGTCCCGCCCGGCTCAATGCCTTCGACGGGGTAATGCGTGAGGAGCTCGTTCGAGCCGCTCGCGAGCTGGTGGAGCACCCCGGCGTGCGGGTCATGGTGGTGACCGGGTCCGGCCGAGCGTTCTGCGCCGGGGCGGACGTCCGATACATGGAGGACGCACTTAGCCGCGAGGACTTCGAGTCTGCGATGGCATTGGTGCACTCCGGGGGTGAGCTGGTGCGTCTGCTTCGCCAGGCGCCACAGCCCGTCTTGGCGAGTCTCAACGGGGCGGCTGCCGGCGGGGGAGCAAACCTGGCGCTGGCATGCGATCTCCGGATCGCCTCGGAGAACGCGTCGATCGGGCAGGTCTTCCATCGGATCGGGCTCCACCCCGATATGGGAGGGACCTATTTCCTTCCCCGCCTCATCGGACCGAGCCGGGCGCTCGAACTCATCTGGTCGACGGACATGGTGCCGGCCGCCCGGTGCCTCGAACTCGGCTTGGTCAATCGGGTGGTCCCGGCGGACCGGCTGAGCGAAGAGACTGCCCGGTGGGCGACACGTCTCGCCGCGCTTCCTCCGCTCGCCGTGCGGCTCGTCAAACAGGCGGTCTACCACGGGGAGCGGTCCGATCTGGCCACCGCGCTCGAGCGGGAAGCCGAGCATCAGCTGATCTGTTTTCGAAGTGAGGACGCGACCGAAGGACTCGCTGCGTTTGCCAACAAGCGCGACCCTGTATTTCACGGACGATAAGGAACCCATCCATGCGACGTGTGCACAATTTCGACGATTGGACCGATTACTTCCGGTTTTGGCAGGAGTCTCTCGGGCTCGCGAGCAAGGAGTTCCAAGGCACGCCATTCACCAAGATCTCGTTCGAGGAGAAATTCGGCCCGCCCGAAGCCGAGACCATCGAGTTCGGACACTACCGAGGCCAACACAAGTGGCCGACGCTGATGCACATTCCCGATCAGCGAGTCCGCGATGCGTTGCTCAACTTGATCGTGTTCCAGGGAGACACCGAATTCGCATCGGTGGAACAGCAACGGAACCTGCTCGAGAAGGCCCCAAGCGATTACGATCTGTTCTCGATCATGCGGGTCATGATGGAGGAGATGCGGCACGGCTGGCAGATGTCATATCTCTTGTGCGAACACTTCGGCGACGAGGGTCGGCGCGAAGCCCAGAAGATGCTCGAGCGAACCGCTCTGGAAGGGCAGCGGCTGTTGGGGTCGTTCAACGAAATCGTGGAAAACTGGCTCGACTTCTTCACCTACACGCAGTTCATCGATCGGGATGGGAAGTTCCAGCTCAAGATGCTCTCCACCTCGGCGTTCCATCCCTTGGCCCGCTCGATGGGGCCCATGCTCAAGGAAGAGAGCTTCCACCTCGGCACCGGCAACAACGGCCTCCTTCGAATCATTCGCGCTGGCAAGGTCCCGCCCGAGATCGTGCAACGGTACTTCAACAAGTGGGTGCCGACGGCGTTCGATCTGTTCGGCAATGACAACTCCTCAAGCGCCCACTGGGCCTATGTCTGGGGACTCAAGGGGCGGTTTGACGAACGGGAGAGCGACCGAGAGGCCGACGTGGCCCACTTGAACGAGGCCAGCCGCGAGCTGTATCGGCAGGAAGTTACCCGGCTCATTGAGCGACTCAACCGGGTCATTTCCGATCCCGATCGTCACCTGAGAGTGCCGGACAGTAAATTCAATCGGAATATCGGCGTTTACGCGGGACAGTGGTACACCGTGACAGGAGATGCGGTGAGCGAGGACGCCTACCCCGAGTACTTCGCCTCCGTCACACCCACCAAGGAAGATCGCGACTTCCTGAGCGACGTATTCAAGGAAGAGGACTGGATCGAGCCGAGAAACCTCGAAATGTGAACGGGGTGAATACCCTGAGCGGTCATCGAGTTCTCGCCCTCGCCCACCGCGGCGCCTCGGAGGGGGAGCAGGCCTTGGAAAACTCCCGGGAGGCGTTCCGGCGTGCCGTCGACCTCGCGGCTGACGGGGTCGAGCTGGATATCCATGCGACGGCGGATGGATCACTGGTGGTCCACCACGACCCCGATCTTCCAGGGATCGGAACAATCGCCGAGCTGGACACCCGGGACGTAGTCCGGGCCAGGCTGCCAAACGGTGAGTTCGTTCCGCTGCTCGGCGAAGTCCTCGACATCATCGGAGAGCACGACGTCTGGGTCGAGGTCAAGAGCATGGCCGGAGGCGTCGACGCGAGTCTCTTGACCACGCTGGATGCCGGCCCGGCACCGGACCGCTACGCGGTGCACAGCTTCGATCATCGCATCATCGCCCGGCTCGGTCGGTTGCGACCGACCCTGCGCCGGGGTATCCTCTTGGCCTCGCATCCCGTCGATGTCCTTCGGCTGCTCGCGGAAGCCGAGGTCGATACTCTCTGGATGGTTCGACACTTCATCGATCGGGAGCTCGTGAGCACGGTTCACGATTCCGGAGCGGGTGTCATCGCCTGGACCGTCAACGAAGAGAAAGAGATCGAGCGCGTGGCCGAGCTTGGGGTCGACGGGATCTGCGGGGATTTCCCCGAACGCATCGTCCGAGTGACCCGCCGGGGAATGGCATGAGACCGATCC
>JABDII010000099.1 GCA_013003805.1 Gemmatimonadales bacterium | reverse complement strand
GGATCAGCCAGGCGCTGAAGACTGCCGGGACGCAAGGCGTAACCGGCAAGGCCGTCACGCCCTATCTGTTGGGTGAGCTTGTGCGGCTGAGCCAGGGCCGGACGCTCGAGACCAACGTGGCGGTGTTGATCTCTAATGCGCGCTTGGCTGCGCGGATAGCAGGGGAGTTGGAGTAGAGAGACGAACGAACTAACAGCTAACAGCTGTATCATTGCGGAGCCGATAGCCGATAGCCGATAGCCGATAGCCCTTCGACTTACGACTTCCGAGCTAGAAACCCCACCAGCTCCCGCAACTCATGATCCCATCCGGAGACGTTCTGCGTGTAATGCGTCTCGGTGGTGAAGCCGGTCTCTTCGAGCCGGAGCGTGGTGCCGCCGTCGTGGCGCGGAGTGAGGGTGAACTCGACACGGGTGGTGACGCCCACGTCGACCGGTATCTTCGGGTCGTGCGACCAGCGCCAGGCCAGGTGGAGGGGCGGGTCCACGATCTCGAATCTGACGGCGAACTTCCCGTGCTTGTCCCAAGCCCACGAGCCGTTCCCGCCCGGCCGAAGGTCGACCTCGGCGTGGTCGGGGAACCAGGCGGCCAGCTCCTCGGGGTCGGTCAATGCGCGCCACACCCGCTCGGGTGGGGCCGAGAGTTCGACGGTCTTCTCGATGGCTTGAACGGTGGGATGTACTCCGGGTGGCCCTTTCATGTCTTGTCCTCCGCGTTCTCCAGGTGCTGGCGCAGCCGCTTGAACCGGCGGTCCCAGGCCTGGGTATAGGGCTCTAGCCAATCATATAGCCCACGGAGTGGGCCGTTGTCCAGGCCTTGGATTCGCTCCCGCACCCGGCGGCGCGTGACCGGCACGAAAGGCGTCCTTCCCGCCTTCCGCCTTCCCCTGTCCGGCGTCCCGCCTTCCCGCCTTGCCATCACCCGTCCACTGAGTATTCTTGGCCCAGCTCTACTCTCGCGGGCTCATAGCCTGGCGAACCCATCGTGATGCTCCGGCCGTAGGGTTGGCGAGCCTCACCACTCATGGAGGTATGGATGAAGCAGGTTTCCACTTCGTTTGCGGTCCTGGCGGCACTGGTGCTGGTGGCCGGCTGCGAACGACAAGAGGCCGGTATCGGGGCCGCTGCTGGGGCGGACGTCGTGATGACCCTCCCGGTAACGACGGCTTCCGACGCCGCACGTGAAGACTTCATGTCGGGCTTGTATGCTGCCGACATGGGCAGTAACCCCGAGGCCAACACCAAGTTCGAGCAGGCGGTCGGGGCCGACCCCGAGTTCGCCTTGGGCTACTTGATGACGGCGAGCACGGCCGCATCGACCGAGGAGTTCACCACCAACCTGGCCAAGGCAGTGGAGCACAAGGCCAACGCGTCACCAGCCGAACAGCTGATGATCGACATCATGCAGGCGGGCTTCGAGAACAACGCCGAGGGCCAACTTGCGAAGGCTCAGGAGCTGGTGAGCCTCCAGCCAGAGAGCCCGCGCGCATTGCTCCGTCTGGGCGGCATCCAAGCAGGGCTGAACCAGATTGCGGAGTCCCGGGCGACGATCAATCAGGCCATCACCCTCGCGCCCAACTTGGCGGCGGCCCACATGCAGCTCGGCAACAACTACCTGTTCCTCGAGCCGAAGGACTTCGCCCAGGCCGAGCAGGCCTTCGCGAAGGCCGTCGAGCTCGCCCCAACTGAGCCGACGCCGTACGACCTGATGGGCGACGTGCACCGGGCCCAGGGCAACTTGGAAGCCGCGGCGCAGGACTACACTATGGCGGCCGAGCGTGCGCCCGATAACGGTTCGCCGCTCCAGCAGCGCGGTCACGTCCATTCCTTCCTCGGGAACTACGACGAGGCCCGGGCCGACTACACCCAGGCCATGGAACTCGAGACGGCTCGGGGTAACAACAACGCACCGTTCTACGGTGTATTCCGGGCGTACGTCAACCTGCACGAAGGGAATGCGGACGCCGCGATCGCCGAGCTGAGGGAGCTCGCCGCGAGCGTGGATGCGACGGACATGGAAGGCAAGACCGACCTCAAGATCAACGCGCACACCAACATCGTCCAGATCGCCATGCACTACGGGGACTTCGAGACGGCTAGTGCTACGCTGACCGACCTGTCGGGGCTCCTCCGGCAGCAGGCGGATGAGGTCGGCACCGATGCGTTCCGTCGGGGCCAGGAAGCCACGATCGCGTACTGGGAAGGCATGATCGCGGCGCGTCAGCTCGACTCCGACGGGGCCAAGGCCAAGGCCTCGGAGTTTGCTACCCTGCTCGAGCCGGATCCCAACCCGCGGAAGCTGGAGCCCATGCACCAGATCCTCGGGATCAACGAGTTCTACCAGAAGGACTACGCGGCGGCCGAGGAGCATCTGGCGGCCGGGAACCCGAACAACATCTACATGCAGTACTACCAGGCGCTGTGTCACGAGCAGACCGGCAAGGCCGAAGAGGCCAAGCAGATCTTCAGTGATCTCGCCGTCTACAACTTCAACGGTGTCAACTACGCGATGATCAGGCGTGACGTGTTGGCGCTGGCGGGGATGTGAGAGAAGCAGAGATGTAGGACGTAGTTAGTAGGGGGTAGTACGAGGAAGGGCGGAGGCAGCGTGAAAAGCGCCTCCGCCCTTTTTCTTGTCGAGGTCTGACTCCAACCTCCCTACAACCCTACACACTGCTTCTTAGCATTCCCCTCGTCGATGCGCCTGTGGTGCGCAGTCGAATCCGCCCGATTCCCAGAGTCCCTTTCCACCCTGTCGAGCCCGGATCTCGGCCTCGCGGAAGCGATCGACGTAGCGGACGTTTGGTGGGATGGTGAAGAGCACCGCCCACCCCCGCTCCAGCATGCGCTCGTTCACGAGGATCTCCCCGGCCCAGACATAGGCCAGGGTCCTGCCGTACCGATCGATCGGGGCCACGTCCCGCTCGAGCCAGACAGACGAACTATCCGGTATCATCTCCGCCAACGCGGTCTGGGCCGCTGTGGCGACGATCCCCTGGTCCAACTCCGGCGAGTCGATGCCGATGAGTCGCACCTTCGTGCCATCCTCGCAATAGAACGTGTCTCCATCGACCACACGCGAGACGACGCACTGGCTGCGAGCGATGTCTTGGGAGCAAGCGGATGCGCCGAGCACCAAGGAGCCAAGTAGGGTCAGGACTCTGAGGGAGTGGGGAGTGGGGAGTAGTGAGTAGTGCACGGAACCCACCACGCTAGGTTGAGGAGATCCCTCACTCCGCTCGGGATGACAGTACTGCCTAGGCTTGCCTGTCTCCTTCATCTCGTCCCCTTCCTCCTTACTTCTCACTTCTCACTCTTTCCTCCTACCGCCTACCTCCTACCTCCTCCAGCACTCTCCCATCGACTGTACCCATGGGCCTGACCCCCAGGATCGCCGCCAGGGTCGGGGCGATGTCCACCGTCCTCACTCGTTCCGCGTGCCTGCCCGGCGCGATACTGGGCCCCGCAAAGATCAGCGGCACGTGGGAGTCAAACGGATGAGGCGTGCCGTGTGACGTCTCGCGATCCATGTTGGTAATCAGCACGGTGTCGTGCGGGACGAACACGACGTCGGGCGAGCGGTCGGGATGGAAGCTACGCCGGAACGCTCCGAAGTACGGACGCTGGTCGTCGGTTTCCGAAAGGAGTTCGTCCCACGTGTAGGCTTCTCGGATGGCGGGTGATTCTCGAAGCGCCGCGGCCGCCGCCTGGCGCGCGGCTACTTGATCCTGCTCCGAGGTGCCGGGGGGGAAGGTGATCACCAGGCCGCTGATGATGCGCACTTGAGGACCCTGATCGGGTTCGCCAGACGCCGTG
>JABDII010000573.1 GCA_013003805.1 Gemmatimonadales bacterium | reverse complement strand
GACGAGCCCAAGTAACGCGGGTGCCAACGCAGCCATGAAACGCTACGATCGGGCGTACTTCGACAAGTGGTACCGGAACCCGCGCTATCGGATCACCTCAGGTGCCGATCTCCGTCGCAAGGTCCAGCTCGTCGTGAGCCTCACCGAGTTCGTCCTCGCGCGTCCGATTCGGACAGTCCTGGATGTGGGATGCGGCGAAGGCGCGTGGCAACCGGTCCTCGCCAGGCTCCGCCCCAGGGTCGCGTACACTGGGGTCGACCGAAGCCCCTACGTGGTGAGGCGTTACGGACGGCGCCGGAACATCCGCTTGGGAAGTTTCGAGCGGCTCGAGACATGTGGTTTCGACGAGCCGTTCGACCTGGTGGTGTGCTCCGATGTGATGCATTACCTGAGCGGACGCCAGCTGGTGCAAGGACTCGACACCTTGGTGGCCTTGGTCGGCGGCGTGGCTTTCCTCGAGGCGTACACTGGCGCCGATGACATCGAGGGCGACCATCAGGGATTCCGCCGCCGCTCCGCCTCCGCTTACCGACGGATCTTCCGGGACGCTGGCCTCGTTCCGTGTGGGATGCAGTGCTACGTGCATCGCGACGACGCTCAGGATATGGTCGCGCTCGAGGTTTTCCCGGAGCCGAGGAGCCGCAAGCGACGTTGAGAACGGCAGGGTCGCGGGCCGATTCCCAGGCCTAGCCAGGATCGGGAACCGGGTGCATCTTGCGCTCGCCGATTCCCAGCCTTGACTGGAGGGAAGGTCTCATGGGTAGAAGGATTCGCCGTCTGCTCGGCAGGCTCAAGGGCACGCCTCCAGCGTTCAGCACCGGGGAGCTCATCCGGCTATTGGTCGACCGCGATGCCCGGCCAAGCGACCGCGACGACGCGGCCATCGAACTCGGCCGGCACGACGATCCTGAGGTTGAGGATGCCCTACTTCGCATCGTACGCGATCCCGGGTCGAGTGCTGAGTTGACCGAAGACTGTGGACTCTCCCTCGCCGAGATCTGGAGCCGGCGAGACCAACTCGATGTGCCCCTGGCCGCGACCCTGCCTCCGCCCGCACTGCGCATTGCGCTCTCGGTGCTCGAGAGCCGGCGGCCCGAGTGGATCGACCGGCTCGCCAGCCTCAAGTCGCCGAAGAAGTAATCCTCCTCAATCCTGCCCACCACGCCCGGCCCGTCGAGATCCGGGCACTCGGCTCGTGGTACCGTGTTCCTCGCTCGTGGGTTCAGCCGTGATATTGTTCGGTTAACCGATACCCGTCACCGTCACGAGGAGCTTACCATGGGAGCGCCAAGCGTCCGACACTGCTGGGGCAGGGCTTTCGCCCTCGCCATTCTGACTGTCCTCCTCGCCGCCATTCCTAGAGCCCTGAGCGCCCAGGAGGAACAGCACGACCAGGATCTCTTGCAGGAGCAAATGGTGCGGATGGCCCCAATCTGGCGTCAAATGTCTGTCGGCGTGATCGAAGTCACGCTCGAGGAATTAAGCAAGAAAGAGACAGCCGACCAGCTGGCCACCTTCACCCGCAATTTCTACGAGTCACTCCTGGCCAAGCGATTCACCAAGGTGGAAGCAATTGAGATTGTGAAGGCGGTCGGCATCCCGTTCTTCCCGTCGCCGCGCTGAGGCGCCTTCGGCTGCAGGGTGGGGGCCGCAGGCGCTCCGCGAAGGCTCGTCCGTCAAGGCCTGCCGCGGGCGATCCCGCACCCTAGCGCGAGACTCGGTTTGGGCGCATTGTAAGGGCCCGCACCAGAGTCCCAGACGATCACGGAGGAGGCTGCATCAATAGCCTGCCATGGTGGGCGGCAATGTATCTCGGCGCCCTCGCCACGATCGCCGCGCTGTCCACGATCCTGGATTTGGCCAGGCGGCGACCCTGGTGGCATCTGCTCGCAAGCCTTCTGGCCATTGCGGCAGTAGGGGTCATGGTGGTGGCCTGCTGGTCGGAGCCGACCGCCGAGTTTTTTGGGCGCTGGATCGTGCTGCTGTTCCTCGGCGCCGGTACCTGGCTCATGCTTTCCTTTGCGCAGCGTATCGGCGGCCTCCTGCCGAAGATGCGCTCCGGTGATAGCCCTTCGGCATCCGCAGAGTATGTCTGGTTCTTGGTTGAAGCGTTGTTCCTGGCTCCGGCCGTCGTGATAGGCATCCTCTTGGTCGTTCGCGCATGGCTCTAGTACCCGAAACCCAGTCAGACGCTCGTGCGTACCTTCGGCTCACCGACGGGGACCTACGGCGCCTGTCGATTATCACGCAGATGGATCGGGAGGAGTTTTTCGCCGAGCATCCCCGCTGGCGGCGCCTGTACGGTGATCGCCTCCTCTGCTCGGCGCTCTGCCAGGGTGCGGCCGCGCATTACGTTGATGGAACCACCGGGATCCGCGACTTCGACGTGTGGAGTTTCTATCGGGAACATCCCGACGCTCCATTCCCGTACCGCCGGAAACGGGTGAGGCCGTTTGGCGATACGCGGTTCGGGCGGTGCCTCGACCGTCCGGCCTTCGAGGGTCGGCCGGTCGATCTGGTGGGACGGTCCATTCCGAGCGTCCGGCTGGACGACCCGGCCGAGTCCGTGCAACACTACCTCCAGACGGGAGCGACCCGGAGCGCCCGAGCGTTGCGGGAGCGGCCTGTGGTGCTACTCGAACCCGCGCACCGCCGTGGAGAGATCATCTGGCCTGAGGCCGAGGAGGAACCGGAACACTCTCGCGTCGCATCCCAGAAGGGGCGTGGGGGACGATGGCGCCGGCCTCCGCGCACTTGAGCTGGAGCACCAGTTTCCCTACCATTGCGAATGACCCAGCGCCCGTAGCTCAACTGGATAGAGCATCGGACTTCGGATCCGAGGGTTGGGGGTTCGAGTCCCTCCGGGCGTGCTGTTCCCGCTAGCTGCGTCAGAATGCGGGATGCGCCTCCCGTCCTCCCGAGCGGAGCGTCTGCCGATGGTTCAACGGAAGAAGCCCGCCATTCGCATTGACGCGTTCGATCTCTTGCCCGGCCGCATCATCGCGCGGAAGTACGAGGTGATTGCCAAGTTGGGTGCAGGGTGGGAGGGCGAGGTCTATAAGATCCGAGAACGCAATACCGGGATTGCGCGCGCCGCCAAGCTGTTCTTTCCGCACCGCAATATTCGAGATCGCACCTCGACCTTCTACGCTCGCAAGCTTCACACGCTCCGACATTGCCCGATCGTTATCCAGTACCATACCGAGGAGGTCATCAGGGTCCGGTCCATGCCTGTGACCGTGCTGATCTCCGAGTATGTCGAAGGAGAATTGCTCAAGGAATTCTTGGAGCAGCAGCCGGGCAAGCGGCTCCGTCCGTTTCAGGCGCTCCACCTTCTGTACGCGTTGAGCGTCGGGGTCGAGTGCATCCACCAGCACCGGGAATACCATGGGG
>JABDII010000042.1 GCA_013003805.1 Gemmatimonadales bacterium | reverse complement strand
CCTCCACACCTTCCTGGCCGACGATCCAGCCCTGGCTGAGCGAGCCCGGAACGCCGGAACTGCGATTCATGATGTTCGCCGCCCGCCGGCGGACTTGGATGTTGCATCCGGCCGTGCCCGCCATCTCGATCCGTTCATCATCCAGACTGTCGGCACCGACTGCAACGTCGGCAAAATGACCAGTCAGGTCGAGCTGACTCGGGTGCTCAACGCCCGAGGGGTGCGAACCCGCTTTGTGCCGACCGGGCAAACGGGAATCTTCCTCGAAGGGTGGGGCATCGCCGTGGACGCCGTGGTAGCCGACTTCATTGCCGGCGCCGCAGAACGGATCACGGTCGAGGGGAGCAAAGACGCGGACATTGTGATGGTGGAGGGGCAGGGGAGCATCAATCACGCGGGGTATTCCGGCGTCACACTGGGGCTGCTCCACGGAGCGTGTCCGGATGCGCTCATCCTCTGTCATCAAGTCGGCCGCCGGTTCATCGGAGAATTTCGCGAGGAGGTCGCCTTCCCGATCGCGTCGCTCACCGAGTACGTCCGCTGGTACGAGGCGCTGGCGGCACCTGTCTGGCCGACACGGGTGGTGGCAATCGCCCTCAATACCTACGGTCTGAGCGAGGACGAGGCCAAGCGCGCCTGTGACGCGGCGCAAACCGAGACAGGTCTGGCAGCGACCGACCCGGTGCGGTTTGACAGCGAGCCATTGATCGAGGCGATTCTCGCCGCTCGGGCGCGATACCTCGAATCCAGGGGCACCCAACGGGGCACGAGGGTTGAGGCGGGCGGCGCAACATAAAACGCGCCCGGCACGATGCCGGGCGCAGTGTGGTCGGTGTGATGATCTGAGCCATCTAGATGCGCGGTGCCTTTGCCTTCTTCGGAGACTTCTCCACCGGGTACCCGCGTTCGAGCCAGTCGACCATCCCACCGAATACGAGGGCCGCGTCCATTTTGGCGCGTTGCATGACCGAGGCAACATACGCGCTCCTCACCTGGTCTCCACACACCAGGGCGAGCGGTTTCTCGCTCTCGAGCCCTTCCATCTGGTCCCACGGCTCGGTCCATTCCAGGCAGGTCGAGCCCGGGACGTGCCCGAACCGGAATTCGAAGCTCTCCCGCGTGTCCACCACGTGGTACCGGTCGAGCCCATCCTTCAGCTCGTCCACCGTCAGCAGGGGCAGGGCCTCGGTGGGAAGCCCGTCGGCTTTCCACTGCTTGAGGCCGCCCTCGAGATACCCGTCGACCGAAAAGCCGGCCTTGCTCAGAATCCCGATCGCCACCTTGGCGATCGGGTCGGGCTCGGCGTGGACGATGTATGTCAGGTCTTGAGGGAGTGACATCTCCGCCCGTTCGGCCAGATCGGCCCGGTTGAACTGGAAGTTGACTGCACCGGGGACATGTTCCTTCGCGAATGGCTTGGGCGGGCGCATGTCGAGGACGACAGCGCCCTTCGCGACTGCGTCTTGAACCTCGGTGGGCTTCATACCGCCGCCTCCGTGATCGCGTCTTTGGAGATGAGGCCAAGGTTATAGGACTTGATGCGCGCGTAATCGTCGGGGAAGGGCTTCGCGGTCTCCTTGACGAACGCGGCGAAGGCCTCGGGCGTGTCTTTCCGCATGGCTAGGTTGAACCGCTTCTCGAACGCGATGGTCGAGGCGGCCTTGCCGCTCATGTTGACGCCGCCGCAGGTGGAGCCGCCGTAATGGCACGGATAGACCTCCACATGGTCGGGGAGGGCAAACAACCTGTCCTTGACACTGCGGTAGAGCGTCTCCGCGCGGGTCGCTTCATCCATGACGTCCAGTGCCTGATCGCCGAGGAGGAGATCCGGCCGGCCGACGTCGCCCACGAACAAGGCATCGCCGGTGAGGACGCACCAGGGCTCGTCCGTGCGGGCCGTGTCCGTGACGAGGAACGACGTGTGCTCGGGGGTGTGGCCGGGTGTGTGGAGCGTCTTGATGCGGACACCGCCAACCTCGAAGACCTGGCCATCCTTAAACGGGGTGAAGCTGTACTGGACGAGGTCGGTCGCCGACTCGTGGAGGTAATGCGGCACATCATTCATCTCGGCCAACTCACGGGCACAGGAGATGTAGTCGGCGTGAACATGGGTCTCGAATACCCCGGTGATCGTCAGGCCGAGATCGGCGGCCTCGAGGACGTACGTCTCCGCACCGAGGTCGTCGATCGGATCGATGATGACGGCTTCCTTGGCTCGGGGGCAGCCGATCAGGTACGACGCCTGCGCTAGGGGCTCGAACCGGAATTGCTTCATGATCATGACTCAGTCCTCCTCTTCCACCTTGCGCACGAAGAAGACGAACGTCCCATCCTCCTCGTGCCATTCCAGGAGCTCGTTTCCGGTATCGTCGGCCCAGGCCGGGAAATCGGCGATCGACCCCCGGTCGGTGGCCAAGATCTTCAGGATCTGGCCGTCCTCGAGCGTGCGGATTTGCTTACCGGCTTTGACCACCGGCATGGGACATAAGAGGTTTCGTGCGTCGAGTACGACGTCTTCCTTGATATCAGGCATGACAGCGTGTGCTCCTCCTACGGAGTCGGTTAGATGAACAGCGTCAAGTGTGACTTTCGTGCCTCTGACAGGAACGCAGCCGCGCCACCGAATTCGACGCCGTCGATGAAATCGTCTTGAGTGTACCCAAAGACATCCATGGTCATTTGACAGGCAATGAGCTTCACCTCGGATTCACGGGCCACGTCCAGGAGCTCGCGGATCGACGCCACGTGCTTGTTCGCAAACTTCGACTTCATCATGGTCGTCGCCATCGAGGTCATGCCCGGGAGCGAGCTGACGATATCCGGCATGGGAACCGGCATCGGCATGCCGGGATTGCCGACCGGCGAGACCTTGAGCTTCCGCTCGAAGTCCTTGTGAATAACGTTCAGACCGTAAAAGGTGAAGAACACCGACACGTCCATCCCGGTGGCGGCCGCGGCGGTGGCCAAGATCAGCGGGGGATAGGCCCAGTCGAGCGTTCCCTTCGAGGAGATGATGCAGGCCTGCTTCTTTGCCGGGTCCTTCTTGAAGGCCCGCTGGATCTCCTCCCGAACGAGTTGGCGGACCGAATCCTCGGTCAACTTGGTATCGTGCGTCTCCAACATGATCCCACCCGGTTGAAAGTGTAGTTGCGGAGGTTACCGCGTCGTGGTCTATTGCTCGCGATCGCCTAGGTCATATCGTCGAATGCAATTGAGGATCGAGGTGACCTTGGGCTCGGTAATGTGGTAATAGACATGGGTGCCGTCACGGCGTGAATCGACGATACCGCGGGCGCGGAGCGACCCGAGGTGTTGCGAGACTGCCGTCTGACTCGCGCCGGAGTACTCTTGCAGCTCCCCTACGGCCTTCTCGCCCGACTCCAACGCCTCCACCAGGCGGAGCCGGAGTGGGTGCCCGAGGCACTTGATCACCTCGGCCGCGTGGGCGAGGACCTCGGTTGCGATCATGACGTCGGTTGCGTCATTCTGTGGCTGGGCCATGAGTTGGACAACTCCTATGAGGTTTCGCGGCCGAGCTGGTGGCCCAGCCATATTGCGCAAGACTATACATCGATGTATAACGATATGCAACTATAGCCATCATGCTATATTTCGCCAAGGCTCAACCGGGAAGGAGACCCACCTCTGAACGAGGCTAAGCACCAGACACTCCAGCCAACCCACCCCCAATTCAGCCTGGCCGATGTGATTGCCGGGGTAAGTGTTGCCCTGGTGCTGATCCCGCAGTCCTTGGCCTACGCCGAATTGGCCGGCATGCCGCCGTATTTTGGGCTCTACGCGGCCATGTTGCCGCCGATCGCCGCTGCGTTCTTCGCGTCTTCTCCCTATCTGCAGACCGGCCCGGTCGCGATGACCAGCCTCCTGACCTTCGGGGCCCTGGCCGTCCTGGCACCGCCTCAAAGTCCCGAATACATAGCTCTCGCAGCCCTGCTCGCGGTGGTGGTCGGGGTAGTACGAACCTTCCTCGGCGGCATCCGCGCTGGCTGGGTGGCGTACATGATGTCCCAGCCGGTCCTGACGGGTTTCACTGCTGCGGCCGCCATTCTGATCGTGGCATCTCAGCTCCCGACCGCCCTGGGGGTCCAGGCCGAAGGAGAGCGCCTGTTGGCCCGGGCGTGGTGGGCCTTGGGTCATGTGAGCTCGTGGGAGCTTGCCTCGGTGGTGCTGAGCCTCCTGACCATATCGCTCGTTCTCGCCGGGAGGCGATTGCATGCGCTCTTTCCCGGCGTGTTGGTCGCCGTTGGGTTGGGGATCGGCTACAGCCTCATCGCCGGATACGGTGGCCCCGTCGTCGGTCAGGTTCCCTCGGGGTTGCCGCCGTTTTCCCTCGATCTTCCCTGGACGGCGCTTCCCAGTCTCGCCATCCCAGGAGTGGTGATCGCCCTGGTTGGCTTCGCCGAGCCGGCCGCGATCTCCCGGATTTTCGCCGCCCAGGATCGCAGGCCCTGGAGCCCCGACCGAGAATTCGTGAGCCAGGGCGTGGCCAATCTGGCGGCAGGCTTCTCCGGCGCGTTTCCCGTCGGAGGGTCCTTCTCGCGCAGCTCGGTGAACCGGCTGGCGGGCGGCAAGACCCGGTGGAGCGGGGCAGTGACCGGCCTCGTCGTCCTGGCCTTCTTGCCGGTGGCGGGTGTTCTGGCGCCGCTCCCCCGGGCGATCCTTGGCGCAATCGTAATCTCGGCGGTCGTGAAGCTGATCGCGGTGGGCCGACTGGGCCGCCTCATCCACTATTCGCTCCCTCAGGCGCTGATCGCCTGGTTCACCTTCGCCGCCACGCTGCTCCTCGCCCCCCGCATCGAACTCGCCGTGCTCATGGGCATCGGGCTCGCCATCTTGGTGCACCTCTGGCGGGAACTGGCCGTCCATGTGGCGACCGAGTACAGCGATGAAACGCTCCGTCTCACGCCGCATGGCGTCTTGTTCTTCGCGTCGGCTCCCGGCCTCGACGAGGCGGTGATTCAGCAACTCGCCGCCCACCCGTCCGCGGAGCGCCTGGTCATCGATCTGGCCCAGCTTGGCCGGATCGACTACACCGGGGCGCTGGCCTTGAAGGACGTGGTGGAGGAGGCCGAGCTGGCGAGTCTCCACGTGGAGATGACGGGCATTCCGCCCCACGCTCGGCGGATTCTCACCAAGGTCTTCGGTGCCGACTCGCCGCTGTTGAAGTGAAGGAGCCTGGCCGCGACACTCCGCGACCAGGCTCGTCTCACCTACCTCCTACTTCCTACTTCCTACCCACTGCTTCTCAAATGCTTCCCCTGGTCGCAAAGCTGAACTGAATCAGGATCGAGTCTTCCTTCAGTTCGTTGGTGACGCTGGTGGTGCCCGGGGGAATTGCCGGATTCAGGAACTCGCCCGTTCCGGTATTGCTGAACGCGTGATAGTACGCGGCACTGATCTCGAACCGCCGGCTGGGCCGGAAGCCCACACCGAAGGTCACGTGGTGTTGCACGATGCCCGGGGCCGGTGCGTTGATGAACGACAACGAATCGGGGACCGGGTTCTCGCTCCAGTTGTATCCGGCTCGGACCGAGAACTTGTCACTGGCCCGGTAATCGACCCCGGCGTGGATCGAGGCGATGTTCTCCCATCCGAACGCCTTGACCGAGCCGTCGGTATTGAAGACGCCAGGGCCCTCGATCTTGAACCCGTCCGCTCCGCTGTAGAGGATGTAGCGGAAGTCACCGGCCAAGAGCAGGTTCGGTGCCGCGTTGATGGCGATGCCGGCACCCATGAACGCCGGAATGTCGAGGTTGAACGCGATCACGCGCGGGGTGCCGAAATTCGGCAGGTTTGGGTTGGCCCAGGTGGTGTTGAACTCGAGATCTTCGAACCACTGCGGTGTCTGGAAGGATGCCCCGATCGCAACCATGTCGTTGAAGTGGTAGATCACGCCTACCTGTGCCCCGACGCCGAAGGCGCCGTCGGTGGCCGCACCCGAGGAGAAGAAGGCGCGATCGTCGAGCGTCCCAGGCATGCCGTCGGGTCCCGGGTCAACCGCCGGCGCCCCGAGGGGCAGCGGGTCGACCGCGAGGGACGCCCAGTTGACGATGCCCGATATGCCGAACCAGAGCTTCTCGCTGGCGGCGAAGGCCACGGTGGGCGATAGCTTGAGCAGACCGTAATTGCTGTAGATCTGGCCGAAGCCGTTGGGCCGAGGTGCCAGGATGGGATTGGTGGTGCTCGCGGGGTAATCCACCCCGAAGCCGCCGATCGCCAGGCCACCCACACCGAGGACCACCTTGTCGTTGTTCAACTTGGTGCTGAACGCCATAGCGGGGATCGGAACCCAATCGCTCTTACTCTGGGTCGACCCGCTGCCAAACCCAATAGCGGAGGCGTCGCTGCTCAGGGTTCGATCCGGCTTGAACATCTCGAAGCCGAATTCGACCCGGGTGCCATCGAACGCCATCAGGCCTGCCGGATTCAGGT
>JABDII010000621.1 GCA_013003805.1 Gemmatimonadales bacterium | reverse complement strand
GCTCGGGAGTGAGACCCTCCCAATCGGGGATGATCCGCTGGCGAGGGGCCTGGGGCGAGAACGTCTCGACCGCAATTCGGACGGCGGGCGCATACGATCCATCGGGATGGGGCCAGAGGTCGATGTCTTGCACCGTGCCGGCCGCCGAGGCATGAACGGGTGCGGAGATGTAGCCGTCGGCCTCCCCAAGCATGTCGCCGCGTTCGACGTGATCGCCGGGACGGACGATGGGTTTGGCCGGCTTGCCGGTATGTTGGCGGAGCGGGAGAATGATCTCACTGGGGTATGGCACCCGCCGGATCCCAACGGAAGCCGTTAGTTCCTTCAGATCCGGTGGGTGAACCCCATGGCGGAACCTGAATTGGCGTGGCATCAGAGCCTCAGGCGAAGGGCTCGGCCCGCTTCATCCACTTCTCGAGATCTTTCTCCTTCGGGTTGAGCGGCGTTCCCGGATGGATGATCTGCACCGGGCACTTCTCGGCCGCCATGACCAGTTCCTTGAACTTGCCGGCCCGGGGATCCTTGATGTAGGCCTGCTTCTTCTCGTTGTAGGCAAACAGCCGCTTATTCATGTTGGTGCATTCGTCGCACGTGGTGCATCGCGCGGAGTCGATCCACGGTTCGAGAGCCAGACCCTCTTCCTCTTCCGCCGCTTCCACCCCGGCAGGCGCCACCGCGGTGGCCGCGGGCGCCGGTGCGGCTTGGGCCACGGCACTCGGGGCTGGAGCGGCCGAGAAGTCGGCCTCTCCCGGTTCGAGGCGAAGCGGCTGGAGTCCCGGCTCCGACTGGACCTGCTCCAACAGGTCCGCCACCGTGCGCTGGCCATTGCCGGCGCGGATCAGCCCCTCGGCCATCCGCCGAGCGATGACTCTCGGGTAGCGATTCCTCAAGTCGGCGATCTTCGCCTCGTACTCGGCCCGCAGCCCTTCGACTCTCCGGTCGAATTCCGCGTCGAGCTCCTCCTCGAGCAACCCGCGGACGTCGTCCGTGGCCTCGAGCCCGGCCATCTGCTTCAGCTGGGACCATACCTCGAGACGGTCCTCGGCCAGCTGGACGATTTCGTCCGATGCAGCCAGGCGACCCAGTCGATCGCCGTCCTGGTGCACGTAGATGTACGGCGTGAGACCCTCCCGCTCCTCCGGCTGCAAGGCCAGGTACTCGTGGAACGGTGAGAGATCGCCATTCGCCTCCTCGGGCAGCGGGCTGAAGTGCTTCTTGAAACGCGCCTCGGTGGCCGCCCAGTCCGCGATCGTGAGCGGCATCTCCATCGTGGTCTCATTCCCATCGTCGTCCTGGTACTTGAGCTCGTACTCGGGCCAGATATCCTGGATCGACGGATTGCCATCGAGCGAGAGGCGCTCGGACAGGGTCTCTCCTTCCGCCGGGTCGTACGTTAGGATGGGATACGCGCGGGTTTCGAGGGCCAACTTGGCCGCTTCGGTCGAGGCGTCGTCGCCCAGGCCGTGCTCCGGCGGACATGGGGAGTGGAGCATGAAGACCGCAGGATAGTGTGATTGGAGCCCGCGCAGCACGCCGCCGAGGAGATGTGACGGTGCCGCTTGGGAGGATTGGAGAACGTAGACGTTCCGGTGGGCCATCGCGATGAGCGACAGCTCCTTCCTGGTCTCCTCCTTGCCATGCTGCCCCTTGCCGAACGCGGCCATGTCGCTGACCTGTCCCAAGAACCCGCTGGTGCAGGCCTGCCCGCCCGTGTTGGAATAGACCTGGGTGTCGAGCACCACGACCCGGATGGGCTTCCCGGAGGCCAGGAGCCGCGACAGGTTCTGGAACCCGATATCGAGCATCGCGCCGTCACCGCCCAGCGCAATAATCGGCGGGCACATATCGAATTCGTCCTGGCTAAACTGACGCCATTCGAAATGGGTGAACTGAGGCTCGTGCACGGCCGGATCGTAGTCATCCGCCAATTCGAGCTCCGCTCGCCGCACGGCCACGAAGCCATCGGCCATCTTCCGCATGTGCGCTTCGAAGACCCCGATGGCGATCGACGGAGCGTCCTGGAAGAGGTGATTGACCCAGGGGAACGGATACGGATTGTAGGGATACGTGCTGCCCCATACCGAGGAGCAGCCGGTGGAATTGGTCATCCCGACGGTGGCTCGGCCTTTCCCGCTCGGGCCTTCGGTGTAGCGCCACCGGAGGTCCTTCAGGTCGTGCAACGTCCGAGAGATCCGCTCCACGGCGGCCTTCTTCTCGCCCTCCAACGGAACGTCGACGCCGCCTTCGAGGATGCCCGGTACGGCATCGAGATCGACATCCGATGCCAGGATGTTACGCGCCTTCGTGTCCAGGCGGGCTATCAGGTCGTTCAGCCGCTGGACATAGCGTTCCACGCGCGGCAGCATGAGCGCATTCACTGCGGAGAGCACGAGGTGGACGACGGTCTTCTCGCCGCAACCCATGCAGGCGCCGTCTCCGCCCGCCATGGACCGGTAGTTGCTTTGCTTGAGCAACAGGGAGGGCAGGACCCCGATTCCTTCCTCGAGGCTCGCGATGTTGACGTAGCGGTCGTTCGTCTCGGGCAGGTGCTGCCAGACCTTCCAGTCCCGCCGCAGTTGGTCGACGACCTCTTCGTCCTGCTTGATGGTGATCAACGCCTCGTCCGGGCACACTTCGACGCACAGGTTACACCCCTTGCACGCTTCCGGATTCACCGTGATCGAGAGGAGGCCGCCGGTGCCCTTCTCCTTGGACTCCGGCAGGTCGAAGAAGGGGCCGGTCTTGGCCAAGGGGAATTCTGCCAGGGCTGAATAGACCGGGGCGAACTCGTCGTCGAGTGCTCGTCGCCGCTCGGGTGACAGGCTGAGCTTCTCCGTCACATTGCTGTAGGCAGTCGAGAGCACGTCGGAGAAGGTGGTGAACGGTACCCCCTTCAAGATGCGTCGTGCCTCGGCGGAGAGCGGCCTGACGATCTGCCGCAGGCGGTCGAAGGTCCGGCCGTTGGACATGCTCGCAATCGCGGCGTGAATGACATCGTCGACCGTACTCACCACGCCGGGGATAGCCGCGTCGGGGCATTGCGTCCAGCACTGGGCGCAGCCGGTGCACTTGTCCGCCACGAACTTCGGCACCTCGAAGCGGATATCCGTCATGTCACGGATGGTGCTGGTGGCGGCCGGAATGGCGCTCAGCGCCGCAAACGGATCGGCGATCCCGTCTTCCCCGGTGCGGTACATGAAGCACACCTGTTCCCAAAACCGACCGGGGTTGCCAATGCCTGGCTGTACGTTGGTGCCGTCCAGGATGGCGGGCATGACCGGCGGGATGCCCACTTCACCCTCAGCCACGGTAAAGGCCGTGGTGTCGAGTGTCTGGACTTCATCAAAGCCCCGCCGGATGACGCGCAGGTTGTCCTCCACGACGCGCGTGCCGCGGCTGCCGAATTTCTTGGTCATCTGAGCACGAATGCCGTCGAACAGCTTGGCTTCGTCCAGTCCTTCGCGCTCGATGAGCCCGGAGACCTTGAAGAACGCGCCCATGAAGGCCGCGCCCTGCATGCGGTAGCGAAGATCCGGGTCGGAGGCTTCTTCCATGGCGATTTTGAAGGCATCGAGGAAATGCACGTGGATGCCTCGATCCTTGATCGCCTTCTGGCCGGTTGCCGGGAGGCTCTGCCAGAACTCTTCCGGCGAGCGGTCGGTTTGGACGACGAACACGCCGCCCTCGGCGAGCCCTGCCAGCGGATCGGAATGACGGAACACGTTGGGGTCGGGTGAGAGCACCACGTTGACGTGCTTGAGCTCGCAGTTGAGCCGGATGGGCTCATGGGCGAGCACCGCGTAGAACGTGGTGGGCTGACCCTTCTTTTCCGACCCGTACTTGGGGTTGGCCTTAATGGAAAGGCCCAAGAGCTCCGAGGCCGTCATGGCCACGTTCTTCCCCATCGTGATGGCGCCCCACCCACCAACCGAGTGAATGCGAATCGCGGTGGACCCTTTGGGCAGAAGGTCCACGTCGTCCGCTGGGGGAAGCGACAGCTCCACCAGCCGGGGATAGGTCTCCAACAGTTCTTGCTGCCAGATCTCGAGCTTGGGCAGGCGCGTGTCCTGTCGGACGAAGTCGATTCCGAGATAGAACTGACGCCGCTGGGACCCGCCGGGCAGCATGTTCTCGACTGCGGCGATGAGGTCGCACGGCTGGAGGTCGCGGCTACCCAGTCCGAAACAGCCGGAGAAGAAGGCGGGAATTTCCTCCGGGGAGCATGCGGCCAGCCCGGGGAAGGGTGCTGTGCCGTTGGCGCGGGCGTTCTCGGCGGCCTTGCTCATGGCAGCTCGGATCTCGCGGAGGATCGGCGCATCCACCGCGAGCGGCTGGTCGAGGCGCTCGAGCACGGTCACAGCGCGCTTGCCGCGCAGGAGATGCGAGATAATGTCTGCCGGGAAGGGCCGGAACATCGTCAGATTGAGGACTCCGATCTTGAGCCCGCGACTCTCGCGGAGGTAGTCGCACGCGGCCTCCGCGTTGGGGATCACCGAGCCCTGGCCGGCGATGACGAATTCGGCGTCTTCCAGCCGATAGCCGGCCGCCCGGGCGTACCGGCGGCCAGTCAAGGCCGCATACTCTTCAAAGGCCTGGTCCGTAAGCTCCGGCAAGTGGTCGAAGTAGAACGGGCGTTGGGCTGCGACACCCTGCTGGTAGCTGTCCTGATTCTGGACCACCCCCATCATGGTGGGGTAGTCGAGATCGAAGATCTCGGGGATCCGGCGCCGCTGTTCCCCGAACACGTACCGCTGTGCCGGCGTCGGCGAATCAATGATGTCTGAGGGGTCTCCCAGGTACTCCTGCACCAGCTCCCGCTCCGGCAGGAGGACCGACTCGATCACGTGGCTGGTGAGGAATCCGTCTTGGGCGCAGATGCCGGGGTTGAGCGACATCTCGGCGATACGGTGCGCGATGACGTTCAAGACCCCGGATTCCTGCGCATCCTTGGCGAAGAGCTGGAAGAAGCCCGTATCGTCGACCGCGTGGTAGTCGTCGTGACCGGCATGCACGTTGAGCGCATGCTTGGTCATGGCGCGGGCGGCGACGTTCAATACGTAGGTCAGGCGCTTCCCGACGGCGGCGTAGAGCGACTCATGCATATACGCGATGCCCTGTCCGCTCGAGAAATTGGTCGCGCGGAGTCCGGCCATGCTCATGCCGGCCGTCACGGCGGCCGCCGCGTGTTCCCCCTCAGGCTCGAAGAAGATCAGGCGCCGTCCATGGACGTTGGTCTTCCCGGCCGCGACCGCGGCAGCCCACCCTTCGCCCATTTGGGTCGAGGGGGTAATGGGATACGCACCGGCACCTTCGCTGGCCGCGGTTTCCATCTCGACGACCGCAGTAGTACCGTCGACCGCCGTGGCGATACCGGGATACTTCGGTGAAGAAGTTGGGGGATCCTTCTTTTTGAAAATCACGCGTATACCCTCTCCGCTGTCGGGGTGCGCTCAAAGGTCTGAGCGCCGTCAACCCACACGATGGCACCGGTGGGACACCGCTCCGTTGCCGCTCGATTGGCAAGCTCGTTCTTCCTGTAGTCTACGACGGCGAGGCCATTCACCATAGCGATGAGTCCCGGGGCCGCGTCTAGCGCGCACTTGCCGCACGCGGTACACGCGACCTGGCAACTGGACTCCGCCTCGTCGCCCTCGAGGAGGTTCTTGCACTGCACGATCAGCTGCTGCTCCATCGGCATCAGCTCGAACAAGTCCTTCGGGCAGGCCTCGACGCAGTCGCCGCAGGCGGTGCAGCGCTCGGGGATCACCACCGGGAGCTCGGCCTCGTTCATGTAGATCGCATCGAAGTCGCAGACGACTTCGCAGTCGGCCAGCCCGAGACAGCCCCACGCGCAGCCCTTGCCGCCCCCGGCGACTCCCGCGGCCGCCTTGCAGGTCTGAAGGCCGCGGTACTCCGCTCGCTGCGGAGCAACGTCGCAACCGCCGGCGCAGAGGAGGCGGGCAACTCGCTTGGTGGATTCGCCGGCATCGACTCCCAGGAACCCGGCCACGTCTTCCACCTCATCGGGTCCCATGACCGTACAGATGGCCGGCTGGATCTCGCCGTCGATCAGGGACTCGGCAAAGGCACGGCACCCCGCCTTCCCGCAAGCGCCGCAGTTGTTGCCCGGGAGCATATCCGCGACCGCATTGACGCGGGGGTCCTCCCAGACCCAGAACCGTCGATTCACGACGGCGATCAGGGCCGCGAAGATCAAGCCGACGCCACCGAGAATCGCTACCGAGACCAAGACGGTCGTGAGGCTCATGGGTGCTCCGGTCAGCTCACGTCGGTGAGATCGGCCTGATTCAGGAGCCAGGCGGCCAGCTTGTCAACAGGATCGGCGGGGGCATCCGCTGGAGCAACACCGGTGGGTGCTCCCGCGGTCGATTCGCCTCTCCCGGCCGCGACGGCTCCGGGCCCGGCGCCCAACGCGGTCAATTGCCGGAGTTCCTCCAATTGTTGCCTCACGCTGACCCCTCCGACGGGACGGGTGGGGTCCGACGGAACCGAGCCGATAGTCAGTCGTTCCGAGGGCGCCGTACCCGCTCCGGGGTCGTGCACGAACCGGGCGGCCGTCTCGGGCATGAGCGCGGCAACGCCTGGTCCATCCCAGGCGGCAAACCGGTCCAGGCCGTTCGCGCTGTGCGCTTGGACCACGAAGACACCTGGCGTAATGAGCCGGACCAGCGGTGCGGGCGGAGCGTCGCCTCGGACGATGAGGACAATTTTTTGAGAACCGTCCAAGAAATCGCCGAGGCCTCCGGTCTTGAGGTCGGCGCCATCGACCGTGACCACGAGCGGGGGGGCCAGCGCGCGCTCACGTTGGCTCCACTTCGGGAACGGGAGGGGTCTGAGAGAGTTCGTGCTTTTCTTGCGCGAGGCTCCCGACCGTGCCTGGTCGAACATGCGCGCGGCACCGAAGGCGAGCCCGATTTGCTCGAGGGCCTCCGCCACCCCCGCGGTCAGGTTCTCGCCCGGCGCGACATCGACCAGGAACAGCTGGTGATCGAGCGCAGCGAGCTCCCGAATCGTGTCGCGGGCGTTTTCGATCGTCTTCATCACGCGCCCGTCCAACGACGCGCTGGTGAAGAAGGAGGAGAATCGCTCGACGTCGATTCGATTGCTGGCAAAGGGACCGAGTTCGACGGCGACGCGATCCTTGGTCCCGTTGGGGGAGGTGCCGTGCTCGGCGATGAAGTGATCGACCTGATCCGCCGTCGTCCCAAGCGCCGCGCGGAACGCGTCGCGCTGACCGGCCAACGCCTCGAACACCTGGTTCACCCTCTCGTCAGACGGCATAGCGATCCAGCTCCGCGTTGAGCAATTCCAACTTCTGTTCGGCTGAGTGGAGGTGCTCGCTTCGCACCTCCTCGTAGACCGGAAGGCCCCGGTTCTGATAGAACAACCCGAGGCGGACTCTCCCATCCTCCTGAGCCAGGCGGTGCGCCGAGTTCAGGTCGGACGGGTCGTGGGAGGTGTGGTTTTCGTAGATCTCCTCGATCTCCGGAGCGACTATCCCGTTGGGATGCAGCAAGAGCTCGACATTCTTCGGATCCCGCACGGCATCCAGAAACAAAGTCTCGGTGAATTTCGGGCACCGCTGGAGTACCCGGACAAAGGAAAACCCGCGATGGTGGAACGCCGCACTCATGGTCTGGTAGAGATGTTCCGGAACCCAGTCTCCCGTCTGTGCCACGAACGACGCGTTCGTGACGCCGAGTGTCGCGGAAATCGGATTGAGCCCCGGCAGGTAGGCACCCTTGGGCTGAGTATTGCTGGGTAAGCCTTGCGGGGTGGTCGGCGAGGTCTGGTTCTTGGTCAAACCGTACACCCCGTTGTCCAACATCAGCACGACCATGTCGGGATTGTACCGCGTGGTATGGATCCAATGCCCGGCACCGATGGAGCAACAGTCCCCGTCGCCCATGACCACGAAGACATGGAGATCGGGGCGGCGGAGTTTTACCCCAGTTGCGACGGGGAGGGCCCGGCCGTGCAGCCCGTGGAACCCGTAGGTATGCACGTAGTGCGGGAACCGGCTGGAGCAGCCGATCCCTGAGACGAATACGGTGCGTTCGGGTGGTAATTGCTCGGCCGCGAGCAACCGCTCGACCGCCGTAAGAACGGCGTGATCGCCGCAGCCCGGACACCACCGCGCGGTGGCACTCGCATAGTCGTCCATGGAGAACGAACGATCATCATCGACTCCGCAGCCGAGCAGCGAGCAGCCCTCTTGAATCATGACTCGGATCCTTTCGCCAGCTGGGCGAGTACGGCCCGGTGAATGACCTTGGGCCGGAGCGGCTCGCCCGGCACCCGCGTCCAACAATCGACGTCCACCAACGTGTGGGCCCGAAGGAGCCAAGCCAACTGCCCGCGGCGTCGATTCTCGTCCGTGATGTACGGGTCGTCGGCATCGTCGCTGTAGTTGATCTCGACGGTCATCACCTGCTTGAAACGCGAGAAGATGTCCTTCAGACCGGGCTCGAGCGGCGAGAGGAATCGCACGTGGAGCGACGAGACTGAATGGCCCTCATCCCTGGCCCGGTCGATCGCCTCGACGATGGCTCCCTCGGTGCTGCCCCAGCCCACGACCAGGAGGTCGCCCTCCTCCTCCCCATGCACCGTTGGCGGCCGCAACGTGCTGTGGAAGACAGCCATCTTGCGGCTCCGCATGGCGCAGCCGCGCTGGTTCACTTCGGGATTGTAGGCCACCTTGCTCATCTCATCATGCGCCAAGCCGGTGGCGGTGAACATGCCCCCCGGCTGCCCCGGAATGATGCGGGGTGACAACCCGGCGTCCGCGTCCCACTGATACGGTTGGGTACCTTCGGGAACGGGGCTCAGGTCTGGTGGGGCCGCGACCCATTCGGTGGTGACATCGGGGCGGGGGAATGGCTGGACCCCGGTAGCCAGATTAGCGTCTGACAAGACCATCACCAGGCACCGGAAGGCCTCGGCGATCCGCCGGGCCGTGATCATGCAGGCAAAGCACTCCTCGATCGTCGCCGGCGCCAGCACCACGTGGGGTGCATCGCCGGGTTGCCCGTAGATGGCGGCTAGAAGGTCTGCCTGTTCGACCTTGGTCGGGAGCCCCGTACTGGGGCCGCCGCGCTGCACATCCACCAAGACCAGCGGTGTCTCGGTCATCACCGCAAGCCCGAGGAATTCCGTCTTGAGCGCCAGGCCGGGTCCC
>JABDII010000607.1 GCA_013003805.1 Gemmatimonadales bacterium | reverse complement strand
GCCTGAGCCGTCCCCGTGCCCTCGAAGCGGCACGACAGGACGCGGAGGATCCCCTGCTTCCGCTCCGCTTTGAGATCGAAGCGCGCCACCAGCCGCTCACCTGCGAGCACCGGAAGGCAGTAATAGCCGTACGTACGCTTTGGAGCAGGCTTGAAGATCTCGAGGATCTGGTCGAAGCCGAAAAGTCGCTTGACCCGCTTTCGGTCCCACAGGAGCGGGTCGAACGGCGACAGGAGCACGCCCTTGTCTCCTCGTGGGCGCACGGTGCGCAACCGGTGAGCCAGCTCTAGGTCGTCAGGCCGGACCCACCCAGGCGTTGGCCGGGCGCCGTAATCCTCGATCGAACAGGTCACCACATCACCCCGATCGACGAGGCGCTCGAGCGTGCCGACGATTTCCTTCTTCCGATTGACCAGGCGCCAGGTCGACGCGATCGTCCCGGTCGTCGCCCATCCGTGGCCCTCGAGCGCCCTGAGCAATAAGGTCTCGAGCCCCTGCCGCTTCGGAAGCGGTCGGCGCCGCAGGGCTTCGGGGATGACTCGCTCCGTCAGATCGTAGGTCCGCTGGAAATTTCTCCGATCCCGAATTGCGAGCTCGCCGCTCGACCAGAGAGCGGTCGCGACCCGCTTAGCAGCCTTCAGATCCCACCAACCGCGACTTCCCCGGCCCTCCATCTCGGCCGAGCGCAGAGGTCCTTCCTCGCGAATTCGGCGGCGAAGGGTCCGAGCGGCTTGGGGATGCTGACCGACGACATCTCCCCACCAGGGGTGATGGCGGAACTCGCGCCGGCGGAACTCGAAAGCGGGATAAAGGTCGAGGGGGATCCAGCTGGCTTCGTGACCCCAGTACTCGAAGAGTGGCTCACCGGGTTGCAGCAGTTCTTCGCCGAGGGCGGGATCGAACCCATCGAGCCTGGAGAGTAAGACGATCGTGTGGCTTCGCGCCCCGGTGATCGAAACCGTATCGAGCTGGAGGTAACCAAACCGTTGGATGACGGCGTTGGCCGCGGCCCGAGCCCGTTTGCCCCGGCCCGCCGCGCGTTGCGGCGCCCCTGTCCAGGCAGGTTTGAGTAGGCCGCTCCGGGCCAGCGCCAGGCGGCGGGCATCGCGAACTGTCAGCGTCGCCACTATTTCAGCGCTTGCCTGATAGCCTCATGTTGGTAGCTCGTTACTTCCAACCGGTGCCCGTATGGGTCGGTGAAGTACACGGAGTATGCCTTCCCGTGATCTACGCCTGACTCCTGTGTGAGCGGTTCCCCCCGAACATCCTTCAGACCGAGCTCGCTCGCTCGCGCGAGAAACTCCATGAACGCGGGACCATCTACGCGAAAGGCAACGAGATGGAAGCCGGCCGTCGGCCTTGCCCCTTGAGGCTCGCCTCGGAACAACGCCAGCTTGGTCGCCCCGCCGTCGGGAGAGATCATCAGGGGGCCGCGGGGATCGTCGGACCACTCGGCGTATTCCGGTATGATTTCGCAACCGAGCACCCGGTGATACCAGTCTGCCGCTTCGCGCCGGTCCGGTACGAAGACCTCCACGTGGTCGATCTGGTCCACGCGAAACCCATCCCCGCTCATGACCGAGCCGGTCCAACCGGCGGACGGCCGAACCGCCGGGCTGAGCGCACCCGAGCCTTGGCTGCTTCTACCTCCCGGTTGCGGGGCCCGGCCTTCGTCGTGAGCGATGCGAGTAAGCCACGAGCGACGCGAGTGACGTCGTCCACTGCACGATTGAAGGCCGCTTCGTTCACCTGAGAGGGTTTGGTGAATCCGCTCAGCTTGCGGACGAACTGAAGCGAGGCTGCCCGGATCTCGTCTTCCGATGCAGGCGGATCGAAGTTGAACAGTGTCTTGATATTCCTACACATGGGCTTTCCCGTGGTCTGATCAGGGTGAACGGAGCGGTGAGTTGGCGAAACCTCGAAGCGCCTTCAACCACTCGGCCGTCATGATCCGCAATGCTTCCTTGCCCTTCTCCTTGGTGGCCAGGGTCGGGTCACCGAAATGACCGGTCGTCGAGAACGCCGGGTCCTTCTCATTTCGGGAAAACACCCCCGGTGCGTACCCGGGATACGCTTGTCGTCCTGTCCCAAACGCAGGCGTTGCCCGCTCCATGTGCACCAAGTCCGGCTGGAGGTACAGGTGGATCGACGTCTCGATTTCGTCGGCGTGTCCACCAGCGCGCTGCTCGGTGAGCGCCTCGGTCTCGTCGGTCTCGAGATCGTCCCAGGAGATGACCAGGGTGGGGGTACCGGTCTCTACCCGGAGTTCCCTTGCCGCGATAGCGAGCGGCAGCCCGGTTGCCGTACGAATCCCGGTATTCAGGAAGACGATGCGCTTGGCTCCCTGCGAGACTAACGAACGTGCCACCTCATAGACATATCGTCGAAAGACCTCCGGATCGGACACTTCCGTACCGGGCCAACCCCTGAATGGAGGAAACCAGCCGTGCAAGATCGCGGGGGCGACGATCGCGCCGGTCGAGTCCACCGCCTGCCGACAGAGATACTCCATGACCACGGCGTCGGAGTTTAGCGGAAGGTGCGGGCCGTGTTCCTTCGCTCCGGCGCCAAACGGCACGACGACAAGTGGCGCCTCGCGTAGTCGTCGGTCTGCGTCGGGCCAGGGGAGGTCACCGAGAAACGCGCCCTGTGCCTGCCCGGGCACAGGCACCGCCAGGGTGAGCGTCGTTAGGATCCCGATCATCCCAATCGTAGTGATGCGCACGGTACGCTCCGCGTCGAGGTTCGGCTGAATCTCAAAAGAACTGATCGATCAGGATCGGATTCCCATCGGGGTCGGTCAGCGTGAGGCTTGCAGCACCAGTCGTGTTCTCGTCGGCCTCCGTAGTCAGGTCTAGGCCTTCCTGCTTCAGACGGCGTTGGATCTCACGCACGTCGGTGAATTCATCCAGACGCTCCATGCGATTGGTCAGCCCCGGGTTGAAGGTGAGAATGTTCTTCTCGAACATTCCGTGGAAAAGACCGATGATGCTCTCCCCGTTCTTGAGGATCAGGTAGTGTTGCTCGGTCCCTCCTCCGGTCACCTCGAAACCGAGTTTCTCATAGAATGTGCGTGATGCCTGGAGGTCTTTGACAGTCAAGCTGATCGAGAATGCGCCGAGATTCATGCTGTCTCCTTGCCGTGGAGGTGTCGAGCTGCCAATGTGCACGAGTAGATCGATATCATATTGTGGGTTTTCGAGCCGCAGGGCTAGTATGTGTCGGTGGCATCACGTGAAGGGAACGCTGACCCGTTCGAACGGAGCCGGACAATGAAGCGCACTCTCTTGATTCTCCCACTCATCTTTGTCTTGTCGGCCCTCCCCTCCGGGTCGCCGGACCCTGACATTGCGGGTATCGAGCAGGCAGTCCAACACTATCTCGACGGCCACGCAACTGGCGACCCCCGCGTGATGACCCGCGCGTTCCACCAGAGTGCCCGGCTCCAGTTCATTCGGGAAGGGCAGTATAGCACGCGCGCGCTGGAGGCATATCTCGGTGGCATGGGCGGCTCCCCCGCCGAGGACGAGAGCGACCGCCGTCGCCGCGTGGTCAGCATTGGCTACACCGGCGACGCTGGGGTCGCCAAACTGGAACTCGACTATCCCGGCGCGCTGATCACCGACTATATGCAGCTCCTCAAAATCGGTGGGGAGTGGAAGATCGTGAACAAGATCTTCACGGTACAACGCCGATAAAGACCCTCGCGGTAGCCTAATTGCCTGCGAGCATGTGACCCGCGAGTTCCTTCACCAGCTTGGCGCAGACAGACGCCGTTAACCCACTCGGATCCTGCGTCGGGTTGAACTCGACGATGTCGGCGCCGACCACAGGGGATGGAAGCGACTGAAGCAGGGTCAGCACCTCGCGTACCGATAGTCCTCCCGGCTCGCGATGGGATACACCGGGCGCAAAGGCGGGATCCAAGACGTCGATATCGACGGAGACGTACACTGGACCGCGGATATGGGGCCGCTGCCCGCCGGCCCAGGCCGGCATGTCGATCACCTCGACACCATGACGCTCGGCCTCTATGCGCTGCATCTCGTTCATCGTTCGGATCCCGACTTGAACCAGACGGTCCGTCAGCCTCTCCTCCATGATCCTGGCGAAGGGACATGCGTGCGAAAAGGGATCGCCGTCGAATTCCGGATACAGATCGGGATGGGCGTCGAGGTGCACGATCGTGAGGTCAGGCCAGCCTGGGCGGATGGCGCGGAGAATGGGGTAGGTCACCGAGTGGTCGCCACCGAGGGCGATTGGGCGCCCATCTTGATCGAGGACGCGGCGGACGCCGGCCTCGATCATGGTACGCGCCGCGCCAGTCGGGGGAAGCTCGAGGTCGCCGGCATCGGCCAGGGCCGTCACTCCTCCTGTCTCGATCCCCAGCTCGCTCCATGCGTTTGATGCCGGGGATGCGAGTGCCGCACGAATGAGGGGGGGCGCGTCCGCCGCCCCGCGCTGGAACGACGAACTGGCGTCGTAGGGCAGGCCTATGAGCGTGGGGCGGCGGCGCTCCGAGGTCATCGCGATGGGAAGAGAGGCGCGAGAACGGCGGTCACTCGATCTCGTAATCGAGGGTCATGGGGTACTGATCCGCATGGGCGGACGCGAACCCGCCCTCGCCTCGGAGGCCCTGCAAATTTCCGGTGCCCGAGCCCGGTACCACGACCCAGTCGCCTTGGCGACACCCGCCTCGAAGTGCCGGCATGTTGCAGCACGAAGCTGCCCGATCGGGCCACCGATCCGGCCGACCACGCGCTCGAGGCCATTGAGGCTGGCCGAGCCGTTCGCATGGTACACCATCAAATACTCCAAGGTTCCCTCGCCCTCTACATCGCCGCGGAAGGACTTGGTCACACTCACTCGCGTGAGCTTGGGACCGTCAACGACCTCGCTGAATGCCTGCTCATCCCACGTCTTCACCCGGAAGGTGGGTGCTGCGTGTGTGCTCATGGCCGTCTTCCCTTCTACGAATCTGGCCTGGCTACTAGGGATGGGGACTCGGAGGTCCGGTCGCTAGTGAGCGGGCCGTCGCCTCACCACCACGCGACGCAGGAACCTGACCCAGCGCGACCACGGACGTCGGAGGGCCGGAAGGTGAAGCTGTGCCTGGGCCTTGGTAAGGGCGTCTTCGATCAGCGCGTCATGAAGCGGGCGGTATAGGAGCGGCCAGGTGATGAGTGCCGGACCATGCGTGGTCATGCGGAGTTCATGCCGCAGGATAACATCCCCGGACTCGGTCGGCTCGAGCTCAAAGCCATGGTGCCCGATGAACCCTTGCGGGGCGGTGAAACGAAAGCGCACCCGGCGCCCGGCCTCGTAGCCGTCGACCACATAGCGAATCGGGCCATGCCCCCCACTGGCACCAACCTCAAGCGGACGGTCGAACCGCATCGCGGGCCAATGGTCGTTGGGCCAGAGGCGGTCGGTCTCGGTTGAAAGGGAGTCGAGGACGCCGCCGACCTCTGAAAGGGGTCGCGGGAGGAGTCGTTCATGTATGTTGCTGACTTCGGCCGCCATGCTGTCTCCGCAGCAATCGGTTATACGCTGGCGTACACGAGTGCCCCGCCCAGTACCGCCACCAGCATGCTCCCGCTACGCGTGAAGCCCTTGGATTGGCGAAACCACCACTGAATCAGCGCATCGACCCGCTTCGAGCCCGCGAACATGAGCGCCACGGCGGCTACCAGGACAAGGACGCCCAGGACCAAGATCGCGGTCGGGAACCTGGTTTCGGGCGCCGCAAGGATGAAGGTGACGCCGATGACCAAACGCACGATGACAACCGTGAGAAAGCGTCCTCGGACCGACCACGCTCGGACGGTGTCGGCGAGTCGATCCGGGCTCACGGTGCCAAAGACGCCGACCAGAACCAGGGCGAGCCCCACCAGGCTGACGAGAATTGCCATAGACGGCCTCGCAGTGAAGAGGCTTCAGGCACTCGGTACCCTGGCACAATTCACCGGCGGCCGCTAGTTCGCAATGCCTTGTGCTTAGGGTGGAGCCCGTCGGGCTCCTACCAACCGCCTCCCCAGTTCTGTCACGGCCAGGAACACCGCGGCGAGCCAGAGACTGTTGATGATCAGCCCCGGCCACACGGGTTGTATCGGCAGCAGTCGCACGGGGCCGGCGCTCGGATCGCCTCGGACGACGAGGACTCCGTCGCGTCGCTCGTCCGTGCCCACGAGGCGGACGAACCCGCGCACCATGGTGAACGGCCACCCGACCTTAAGGACCTGTTCCGAATAGCGGGTGCCCTCCGCCGTCCCGTGCACCCCGCGCACATACGCTCGGCGGACGAGCCATCCGTGGGTGCTCGTCCCCTCGATCCGGTGCCAGATGGGACTTGGCCCGACGTCGCTGCGAAAGGCGAATGTCAGCGCGGTAGCAGCGGCTGGTTCCGCCAGGGGGGAACCTTCGGGGGCTGCAAGTTGGAGCCCGAGCAGGCCGGAGGCGAGATACCCGAGGACCATGGCTGCTGCATAGATGGCGAGGAGCCGGCCCGGAGGGTGGGCCCTACGGTGACGGCTTGACAAGCGATCCAAACCAGGCATTTATATGGGGCCTATTAACTAGATGAGAATGGTTCTCGACTATGCGCTTGGCTCCCTGGATGCGTAACCTTGGGTTGGCTGGCTTTGCATTCTTCCTCTTGAAGGGGCTTCTGTGGCTGATCATTCCCGCCCTCCTCTTGGTGATTCGATGACCGACAAGACCCCCTCGCCCGGCATCATGGCGACCCTCAAGGCGGCTACCGCAGAGCAACATCACCGGGCGGAGCGGCACGAGTTTCAGCAGATGATGGTCCGCGGAACACTCCCCCGTGAGGTCTATGCCGACTGGCTGGGCCAAATGCTCCACGTCCACCGGGGCCTGGAAGACCATCTCGACCGACTGGTTGAGACCGATCCACGGG
>JABDII010000603.1 GCA_013003805.1 Gemmatimonadales bacterium | reverse complement strand
ACTCGCGACCATCTTGATCCCAGACCCTGGCACCCGAGGAGCGCACGACGGTGAGTGGCAGGCCCGCGAGAGAGTCGGGGCCAAACAACACATGGGGCCCTTTACTACCGGTCGATGTACCGCCGGGAATGCGAGAAGCGGTTTCAGGAGAACCGGAGGGCGGAGTTGCCGTCACGGCACCAACTCGAGCAGGCCGAAGCGTCGAGGATCCTGCCGATCCCCCCGCAGCCACACCCACCCGCCCCCACCACTCCAGACCAGCTGGCCCGCGCGGCGGAGCCTTCCGGGCCGCATCTCATTCACCAGCAGGTCGAATCGGAGCTGATCAGCTCCCAGCACGGATTCCCACCACGGCGGTGTGACGCGAAGGGTCAGCCGATAGCCCTCCGGGGTCGCATGCCACGTCCCGTGCCCTTCGTCCGGCGAAGCGTCCGCCCCGCCGATTCGCCAAACACGGACCGGCCCCGAATCACCACCGGTCTCTTCCGGAACGGCGAGAAGGCCGAATACCTCAGCTTCGCCGTCCTGTTGCAGGTAGACCTGGATCCCATCCGAGTGAATACCGTCGACTTCATTGTCCAACAGGAGCGGCGGCGCCTCGGCCGATCGGAAACAGAGCTCATCCTTCCGGACATCCGCGGCCACATAGAGCCCTTCTCCATTCCAGCTGACGTAGCTCGTAGCGGCAAAGAGTTCCGGCCCGGGATACGGCTCCTCGCTTCGGCGGTACTGGTCTTCATGATCGAGTTCGAGGGGTGAGGACGGGTCGAATCCCTCGAGCGAGCCGTCGAGGAGAGGAGATTCCGGAACAAACGGGACGGAGGCGTAGGTGGTGTGTGGTTGCTGGAAATCGATGATCGAACGCGTGTCCGGAGCCTGCTCACGCCAGCCATGAAGCTCCACTACTGCTTCCGTTCCTTCAACCACCCAACCGACATCGGTGGCCCGATGCTGCTCAATGCCCCCCCCCGATTCCAGTTCGACTTCGATGGTATCGCCGGAAACACGGAGTGATTGGACCTTTCCCGGGCGGGCGGTGGATCCTGCCGCCGCGTGGGTCAGGACCGTGACCATCCGGATGTTTGCTCCAGTGGAGCGCAGGACGAAGAAGTCGGTCTTGTCACCCCGAGGCGGGATGCCCGGTGCGGAGGCGCGGAGAATCGTCCCGTCGAATGCAAACATCGCTCGCAAACCCGCTCCGCCCACGCGCGACTCAATTGCCAGCGGTTCGTCTGACATTCGCTCGAGTTGCTCAACTCCGGATACTTGTTCACCAGCGAGTTCTCCGGAACGCCAGGTTCCGCCGCCGCTTTGTTCCGACGTGCCGCCGAAGTGCCAAGGAAGCTCCAGGAGATGCTCGTCCGTGCCGGCGTATTCGACGATGTCCAGGATATAGTGAGGGCCACACACGACGGTTCGCACAATGCTCTCGTAACGGCCCCGCACCCATGCCCAGTCATCGGTGGTGTCGAACGCTTCGCAGACCGCATTTCCGGGAGGTTGGGACCGACCGTTCAGCCGCGGTGCGTTGTGAGCCAGGGTCGAGCGGTACCACCCCAGCGTCTCAGCTACATACGAGCCGGTCCCGAAGTCCGGCAGCCACAGAACACCGTCGGCGTGGATGGTGAGATGCAATCGATCGGGATGTCCATGGCCCCCGGTGAAAGAACCGCACTCCAGGCTGACGTACCGCGATCCTTGCCGCAGCACGGCCAGGCCTTGGCCTTCCAAGAAGACCGAGTGCCGATCCCGGTCTTCCTCAGGTACAGGGAACTCCGGCGCCATTTCGATCACCATCCACCAGGAAAGATCCGACCTTCTGCGTGGCGCGTCAGTCGGCCGCGATTCTGCTGCCTCGTGCAGGTAGGACTCAAACACCTGCGCTTCCTGTCCAGGCAGGCGGTAGAGCTCAGCCAACCAGGGGGTAAACGACCGATCGGGATCGGCATCTTCCCGGGCTAGCCAAGCCTGGCCGATTTCCCAGAGCTCTAGGTACATGGGTTGGGCGAGGGACAGCCCGAACCGTGAGTCTTTTCGGGCCGGAAACGTGCCATCGGGCAGAGCGGTTAGTGCCGGAGCCCGAAGGGCTGCTTCCAGGCGTTCAGCCAACAGTGGATCGGCCCCGAGATCGACCCCCGCGAGCCGGGCCCAGGAGGCGCCCGTCAACAGCCCACGGAGGGCAAAGAGATGGTAGTTCTCTCCCTCATACCACATTCCATCCGGGCCGAATCCCTGCCCCAGGTGAGGGAGGAGCCCGGTGGGGCCTTCGATGGCTTCTCCCGCCAGGGCTTCGTCTTCGAACCAAGCCGCGACGGCGGCAAGCGCCGCATCGTTCCACGTCTGACGATTCGAAAACCCTTCGTTGTATTCGCCGATCACGTTCGCCGCTGCGTCCGCGACGGATGACACTAACTGCTCCACATCGTCCTGGAGGACGCCGGCTTCCCTGAGAAGGAAGGCCGCGGCCAGAAAATTCGACACCCATAGCGATTCGAGGTAGGTGGAAAAGAAGAGACGGCTCGGCCCCAGGACGTTGTCGCGGTTTGGGAACTCCTGGTAGCGCTCGCCATACCATCGCAAAAGGTCGTGCGCTCGATCCACCGCTGCCCGATCGGTGGCGAACACGCCGACCGTTGCGAGGTGGGCCATACGCTCGGCAAGCCAGAGATGCTGGTAGCGGGCCCAATGAGCGTCATGACGCTCGCCGGCCACGGAGCCGCCACAGCGTGAGCAGCGATGCGCGTCCTGCTGCCAAGGATCGAAGAGCAACGCGGCGCCGTCATCGGGGCACACCCCGCCGTCGACCGACAACAGGGCCTTGATCTCAGGCAGCGGCGGCCTTGCGGTGAGCACCGCGTCTGCCCGACTCCGCAATCGCGAGAGCAGCGCCGTCAAGTCCTCGGACCGGTCAATGACCTCCCGTCGTACCGCGATCTCCTCGTGGGTCAACATGTATGCACGCCCTCACTTGCCCACTCCACAGGTAGCACTATCATGCCGAGTGACTCCGCTGCCGCCCGCACTGGGGCGGGATCGCCTGGGGTGACGAAGAACATCGACCCTCCGGCGCCGGCCCCGGCGGCCTTGCCGCCCAACACACCGGCCGATTCCATAGCAGCCTCCAGGCGTTGCATTGGCTCCGTCTGCATGTCCGGATCGAGCGCTTGTTGGCATACCCAATTGCGACTCAGCAGTCGGCCCACCCGCTCGAGATCGGCGTCGGTGAGCGCCTCGGCCATGGCGAACGCGAGATCCTTCATCTCCCGGAGCGCTCCGGTCACGGTCATATTCTGCTGCCGATACGCTGTCATCACCCGAGTAATGGTCGCCCCTGACACGCGGGAATGCCCCGTGTAGCACAATACCGTTTGTCGGGCGAGCGCGGCGGCAAATTCAGAATCCAACTCGAGTCGTTTCGCGGTGACTTCAGGATCCTGGAATTCCAGCAAATGCACGCCGCCGAGAGCCGACGCGAATTGGTCCTGTTTGCCTCCGGCGATGCCTGCTTCTCCGGCTTCTGCTTTCCAGGCCAACTCGGCGAGTTGGCGGGGCGACTGATCGTCTCCCCTGGCCCGGGTCAACACGGCAACCAACGCGACGTCGATTGCGCCCGAGCTGCCGAGACCAGAACCGGGAGGGGCATCCGAGGCGGTTTCCAGGCGAAACGGTGGTTCAACTGGGACCACGCGAAGCGCCGCCTGAAGGAGGTCCAGCCGTCCTGGCAGGGGAAACTCGTCCAGAGTCGCGACCCGAATCTCGTCGTTCAAATCCCGTGAAACGAGGGTGACGCCGTGGCCACCGGGGACCATCTCAGCATTTGCGAAGAGGCGGATCCCCGCGTTGACCACAGCGCCACCTTCGGATTCCGAGAACGGTGGCACGTCGGTCCAACCCCCGGCAAAGTCCAGGCGGACAGGGGCGCGGACTCGAGCGGCGCTCTGCGTTCCACTCACGGCTCCACCCACCACTCAGTCACGGCGCTCAACTCTCCTCGGAGATCCATCTTCACCCCGCGGACTCGGCGGTTGCTACCCTGGACACCCCGCGCATAGTACACGAACGCAACCGGCACATCATCGCGAAAGACCGCTTGGACCGTGTCGGGATCGGCCGGGGCGGTCATGCCGGTGAGTTCCAGCAGGGGGCCAAGGTAGCCCAAGGCCAGATCCCCCGGAATCCCCATCACGGCCGCCTGGAAATCATGCTGTCGTCCGTACACCCGATCGAGAAACGCCGACAACTCGACCTGACGGATACGGACGTCGAACCCGACCTGTTCGAGTTGCGCCTGGATCATCTGTTCCAATGCAGCTTCGCCACTCCCGACCGTCAGGAGCTCGATGTCCGGCTCCCGTCCGCCCAGGAGACGACGCGCCGAGTCTCGATCCATCGAGACCGGCGGCAGAGGGGCGGCTCCCGGCACGCCGGGAGGTACCGGGCCGAAGGCTGCCGACCCGAACCCGTAGAGGTACCCGTCGACGATCTCCTGGCGATCGAGCGACAACGACACCGCGAGCCGTGCCGACCGGTCGTCGAACGGAGTTCGCCGGATGTTGAACACCACGCCGTACGTGAACAAGAGCGGATAGTCGAGGACATCCAAGCGGCGATCCCGCCGGACAAAGGCGGCATGTGCCGGTTGGATCCCGGCGAAATCCAGCTCTTCCGCGGTGAGTGCCGCGAGCTTGGTTGTCGGCTCGTCTACGACCACAACAATGAACCGACTCAGCCTCGGCGGACCACCCAGCTCGTCGGGGAACTCCGAATTGGCGGCGAATACCCAACGCCGGTTCGGTTCATACGACACGAACTTGAATGGGCCGTTGCCCACGGGTTGCTGGTTCCACTGCGCCTGACGCAGACGATCGTGGGGAACGGTCTCGAGATGGTGCGCGGGTACGATCGCCAGATCGGTGAGCACATCGGGAAAGCTCCTTTGTGGACGACTGAACTCGAGCACCGCGGTCGAATCGTCCGGCGTGAGGACACGCTCCACCCCGCCTAAATCGGTCATGCGCGGATATCCGGTCAGCGGGTCCCGTGCTGCCTCGAGCGTGAAGCGCACGTCCTCAGCCGTGGTCGGCGCTCCATCGTGCCAGGCGAGGGTTGTGGTAAGATGGAGCGTGAGTCGCCTCTTGTCCTCGGACCAATCCCACCTCCGGGCCAAGTACGGCTGGGGTACCAACGTGCTGTCGTAGCGCGCCAGAGTGGTCAGGAGCACATAGCGCTGGACCTGTTTCGCAAGCGGGTGAATGGTCACCAGAGGGTTAATGCTCTGGAGATCCGCTCCAGACGCAAACAGGACCGTGGATCCGCGGCGCTCGGCCGCCGAGCCGCATCCCATGGCGAGAAGAAGTAGCGAGGCGAGGCAGAGTCGACACCGCATACATGGTAATTAACGCCCCCACCCAAGCACCTCCAAGGGACCGGCGGGACTGGCGCCACCTCAGGCGTCCCCTGAGATTCCCTGCATGATTCGCTTTCTTGCCAGACGAGTCGTGGTCGGGGCGGCCGTCGTCTTCGGCGTCGTGACGCTCACGTTTCTACTTCTCCGCCTCGCCCCCGGCGATCCAGTGGAGCGGCTCATCGGGCCCGCTGCCACGCCGGTCCAGATCGAAGCACAACGTCGTAGCCTGGGGCTCGATCGTCCGCTCGTGACCCAGTATGGCATTTGGGTTGGCCGTTTCGCGGCCGGCGATTGGGGGACGAGCATTGCACGCGGCCGACCGGTCCGCGAGGTCATCGGAACAGCATGGCCTGCCACGGTCATCTTGGTTGGCCTGTCGCTTAGCCTAAGCTACCTCTTCGGCATTCTCGTCGGTGCCGTGCAGGCCAACGCATCCGGCAGCAGGCTCGATACCGGGCTCTCGGTCGCCACGGTCGCCGTGTATGCGCTCCCGGGGTACTGGCTCGGTCTCATGTTGGTGATGGTTTTCACCTATTGGCTTCGAGTGCTTCCAGCATTTGGTGCCGCTGGGTTGGATGCCGATTTCGTCGGTGGCTGGGCCTGGTTCGTCGACCGGCTCAGGCACCTTGTCTTGCCCGTTGCGACGCTGACCTTGATCGGCATCGGGGGCGCGGCCCGCTTCGTTCGAGGCTCGATGTTGGATGTCCTCTCGCAACCATTCGTGGCTGTTGCGCGAGCGAAGGGGCTCACGTCACGCCGGGTGACCTTCCGGCACGTGCTCCGGAATGCGCTCGTTCCGCTGGTGACGTTATTGGGCCTGTCGATCCCGGCGTTGTTTTCCGGGGCGGTGTTCGTGGAGGCCGTCTTCGCGTGGCCCGGAGTCGGGCGTGTCTTGGTCGAAGCGGTCCAGGGACGCGACTACCCGGTGGTCATGGCAGCGACCGCGGTGAGCGCCGTCCTCGTCGTGGTGGGGAACCTGACGGCTGATCTGCTCATGGCCTTGGTCGACCCTCGAGTGCAGCACACGTCGTGACGGCGACTAGGAGAATCCGCGGCGGAGCCGATCCTGCGGTGCAGCGCGTACCGTGGTTCTGGGCCGATCGTCGGGCCGCATTCGGCGTCGCGGTGTTCCTCGCTCTCGCCGTCGTGGCCGTGTTCGCTCCATTGGTATCCACCGGCGACCCGGCGCTCCAGCGGGACGTCGTGGCTACTCGCTTTCTCCCGCCCCTGAGCACCGATCTCCACGGGGTGTTTCATCTGGTCGGTACCGATCGATTCGGCCGAGACGTGTGGACCCGCCTGGTGTATGGGTCACGCATTTCGCTGAGCGTCGGCATCCTGGCAATGGTGGTCTCGGTAGCCATCGGGGTGTCGGTCGGCGCGATGGCGGGACTCTGGCGCGGCACCGCGCGGGTAACACTCATGGGGTTCACCGACTTCGCCCTGGCCCTTCCCCGGGTGGTCCTGCTTCTACTCCTGGCCTCCTTGTGGCAACCGAGCGCGCTCTTGGTGGTGGCGGTGCTTGGAGTTACCGGCTGGATGCCGATCGCTCGGCTGGTGTACGGGGAGGTTCGCGGCCTGAGCGCTCGCTCCTTTGTCCACGCGGCGGAAGCGCTCGGTGTGCGCCGATCGGCCATCCTCTCCCGGCACGTCCTCCCGAACGCGCTGACCCCGGTGATCGTGGCGGCCACGCTCGGCGTGGGCAACACCATCATGCTCGAGGCGGGACTCTCGTTCTTAGGAGTGGGAGTGCAGCCGCCGATGCCATCCTGGGGCAACATGATCGCGTCGGGCCGCGACACGTTGGTCAATGCGCCCTGGGTCGCGACAGCGCCAGGGCTCCTGCTCGTGCTTGTGGTGGTGGCCAGTACCCTGCTGGGCGACGCGTTGCGGGACACACTCGAACCATCGAAGCGCGCTGTCCGATGAGAGCCCCGACGCGGCCGACGCTTACGACAGCTCAGCGATTGTCGTACACGTAGCTCTTCATGAGCTCGATCGTGCTCTCCTGATCCTTGACGCGATGGGCCAAGATGTCCCCGCTCGTCACGATCCCAACCACATCTTCACCTCGTACCACTGGGAGATGCCGGATGCGCTTATCGGTCATCACCTTCATACACTCGCTCAGACTGGTCTCTACCGGACAGCAGGTAACCGGAGACGTCATCACTTCGCGAATCTTGGTCTGGGCGGGGTCGCGGTGCTCCGCCACGACGCGCCGCAGGATATCGCGCTCCGTGAAGATGCCCACCATCGAGCCGCCGTCCATGACCACCACCCCTCCGATCCCGCGTTCGTTCATGACCCGGGCAGCATTCACCACCGACTCTTCCACCACCATCGAGACGACCTCGCTGCCTTTACGCCGGAGAATGTCCTGAACGGTCGCCATGGGCCTCACCTCGTCTTGGGGGATGCCTTGCATGGTATAGAGGGAGAGCCCGGCTCGCCAGAGGAAGCCCCGGAGAATTGGGCTTGGGGCCCGGTCAGGAGGTCCGTGCCCTGAGTCCCTGTCCGGCAGAAATCCATAATCGCTTGCTAAGCAACATGTTATAGAATGTCCGTTGCCCCACTCCCGGAATGTCGTCCTCTGCCTCGGAGTGAGGCCGTCCGGATGTCGAGGTAAACGAGGTTTCGGCCGCCCTTCATTAACTTCTCACGCACGGTTGTCGAGACTTCGGCCGGAACCACCAGGAAAAGGGTACGAGCGATGAGCGGCGTCATGCTGAACTGGAAGCAGGCTTACGCGTCCAAGATCACGACGGTTGAGCAAGCGATCAAACTGATCCCGCGAGGGCGGCGGATCCTCATCGGGTCGGGAGCGGCGGAGCCGCACGAGCTGGTCGAGGGCCTGGTGGAGTGCGGCGGGCATCTCGCCGACAACGACATCGTGCACCTCATGACCCTGGGGCCCGCCCCGTACGTCCAGCCAGGGATGGAGCACCGTTTCCGCCACACCGCCTTCTTCATCGGGCACAACGTACGCGCCGCCGTGGCCGAAGGACGTGCCGACTTCATGCCCGTATTCCTGTCGGAGATCCCAGCGCTCATCAGGAGCCGACGAGTTCGCATCGACGTCGCGATGGTGCAGGTGTCGCCCCCGGACCGGCACGGGTACGTGAGTCTCGGCGTCTCGGTCGACATCGTGCGCGCTGCCGTCGAAGCCGCCGATCTCATCCTCGCCGAGGTAAACCCCAAGACGCCGCGCACACACGGCGATTCGTTCATTCACCTCGATCGGATCGACGCCCTCGTCCCGGTTGACTACGGCCTCCCCGAATTGCCCAGCAAACCGGCCGACGAGGTGTCGACGGAGATCGCCCGCCACGTCGCGAGCCTGATCCCCAATGGAGCCACCCTCCAACTCGGCATCGGAAAGATCCCCGACGCGGTGTTGGCCGCGCTGTCCAACCACAAGGACCTCGGCGTCCATTCCGAGATGTTCTCCGACGGCGTAATGAACCTCGTTGAGGCGGGTGTGATTACCGGGCGGAAGAAGACGCTGCTCCCCGGCAAGGTGGTCACATCGTTCCTCATGGGAAGCCGCAAGCTCTACGAGTGGGTCGACGACAACCCCGTGGTGGAGATGCGTCCCAGCAACTTCACGAACGACCCGTTCAACGTTGCGCGGAACGAGGGCATGGTCGCGGTTAACTCCGCCCTTGCGGTCGATCTCACCGGCCAGGTCGCAGCCGACACGCTCATGGGCAATTTCTTTTCTGGCATCGGCGGCCAGGTGGACTTTATCCGCGGAGCGGCGCGGAGCCATGGTGGGAAGCCGATCATCGCGCTTCCATCGACCGCGAAGGGAGCCAGCCGGATTCTGCCGGTCCTCGAGGAAGGAGCGGGCGTCGTCACCAGCCGCGGCGACGTACGGTACGTCGTGACTGAGTTCGGCGTGGCCGACCTCTGGGGCAAGAACATCCGCCAGCGCACCCTGGCGCTCATCGAGATTGCACACCCGGACTTCCGCGCCGAACTCCTGAACGCGGCCAAGGCGCGCCGTTACGTGTTCGCCGACCAGATCACGTCTGAGAACCTGTACCCTTGGGAGGAAACCCGGACGACCCAGCTGAGGACCGGCCAGACCGTCGAACTCCGGCCCGCGCGCCTGAGCGACGAGGAGGCGTTGCAGGATCTATTCTACCGGCTCTCGGACGACAGCACCTATCGTCGCTTCATGGCGTACAAGAACGTGCACCCCCATTCGGAGATGCAGAAGCTCGTCGATTCGGACTACGAGCATAACATGGCTCTACTCGCCACACGGTCCGATGGATCGGAGGAGCAGATCCTGGCCATGGCACGGTACGACGTCGACCCAGGCACGCGGCTCGCCGACATCGCCTTCGTGGTACAGGACGAGTGGCAGGGACACGGGCTCGGGACTTTGCTGATGAGGCGTATGAGTGAGATCGCCCAGGCGCGTGGTGTCAGCGGCTTCACCGCGGACGTGCTCGACAGCAACAAACCCATGCTCATGGTCTTCCACAAGAGCGGTCTTCACGTACGCAGCGAAACCGAAGACAGCACGCGACACCTCACCCTCCTATTCGACGCGCTGGATAAGGAAGACAAGTCTCGAGTTCGGAGCGGCTGACTGGCCTAGGCTGGAAGGTCCTCGCCCGGCTTCCACCGCGATTTCTCCAGTTGTCGCAACAAACGCAGGGTCTCATCCCGGTCCCCCTGCACCGGGAGGAGGATCAGATCTCCCGTCCGTGCCCACGCGAGCGCCTCACGCACCCCGGCCATCTCAGAGTCCACCACCACGAGGCGATCCTTGGAGGCACCAAGGCGGAGAAACTCCTCTGCCAAGATGGCCGGCACCTCGCCCGGCGCACGGCCGCGGAGATGACGAGCCAGTTCCTTGATGACGATTCGATCGGGGTGGGCACCCCACGCGGCCCGGGCGAGTCCTCGAATGGACTCGTCGTCCCGATCGCCTGCCTGACCGATCAGGACGAGGCGCCGCTCGGCCGGGAGGGCGGCCGCCATTGAGACGACGGCGGCCACCCCGTGAGGATTGTGAGCGAAGTCGAGAATGACCCGAGCGCCGCTCAGATCGAAGACATTGAGCCGCCCCGGATTGTCTTCGCTCGAAGGACGAAACTCGCGGAGCGCAGCCGCTATCGACTCAAGCGGGATGCCCAGGCCGGCCGCCACACCGATCGCGCCGAGTACGTTTGCCACGTTGTACCGGGCGAGGCCATCGAGGGTGAGCGGAATGCGCTCGACCCGTTCCACGATCGTGGCCTTGCCCGCTTGGTCCAGCACCACCGCGCCCTCCGCTTCATAGACGGCATCGCCACCCCCCGCGACGTGGGTCCGCACGAAGGGAAGCGCCGCGTCGAGCGTGAACCACGTGACCGGGGCAGCAACAGCGCTCCCTTCGGCTCGAAGTGCAGGATCATCCGCGTTGAGCACCACGCGGCCATTGGGCGCCACGACGCGAGCCACAACCATCTTGGTCTCGGCCAGCGACCGGAGGTCGTGAACCCCAAATTCTCCGAGGTGATCCTCGGCGATGTTGGTCACGAGAGCCACGTTGGCGCGGTGAACGGCCAGCCCACGCCGGAGGATACCGCCTCGCGCGGTTTCCAGGACGGCCCGCTCCACCCTGGTGTCGCGGAGCATCATTCGCGCTCCCCCGGGGCCCGCCCAGTCGCCCCGATCGATCGTCTCCCGGCCGACGGAGATCGCGTCGGTGCTGGTGAGCCCCGGCACGTGTCCGGCAGCTTCGATCATGGCGGCCACCAACCGCACCGTGGTTGTCTTGCCGTTGCAGCCGGTCACGAGGGCGACCGGGACGTCGTGCACCTTGTCCCACGGGATCGTGTCGACGTCCGGCAATTGGTCGATGGGCCAGGTGAAGGAACCCGAGCCCAGACCGACCGACGCCGCTCGATCGTCCGACAGGAACGCGACCTGGTGCTCTACCGCGGCCTGCTCGAGCCGAATGAGGCGGGGATTGCGTTCGCGTTTGATGAGTTCGAGGAGACGACGTGTCGCATCGGCGAGGCTCGGGGACTCACGCTCGAGGAGGCTCGCCTCGGCCGCCTCCCAGGCCCATTCATTGACTTCCGTCGCAGCGTACAGCGCGTCGATCGGGGCGGTCAGGACAAGACTCGCGCCACCAGGAAAGGTCCGCGTGTACAGATGCTCCGCGTTCCACTCGACCGCGTTGAGGATTCGGCGTGCCGACTCCCGCCACGCCGCGACGACCTGAACTTCGTCCCCGGGCGCGAGGCTCAGGTCCAAGATCGCCCCGGGCCGATCGGAAAGAAGGTTCGGACCGGTCAGCCGGCGGGAATCGGTTATCGTCGCCATACGGGCTCCCGGCACGTGCTTGCTCCGGCAGTCGGCTCAGTCGTCGTCGCGGGCCAATCGGACGCCGCGCTCGTCCCGCACCAGATCCTGGAGCAGCAAATCTCCCTCCGCGAAGGCGGGCAGGTCGGACAGATCCGACGCCACCACTTTGGGCTTGTCCGCCGTCTCCACAGCGGCAACCGGCGTGAAGTTGATGATTTGCTTCCACCCGCGAGTCACGTTGTCTGCGAAGACGAGCAGGAGATCTCCCGGCTGCGCCATCTGAAGCGCGTGATCCACCGCAGCCGCTTCTTCGGGCACGACATCGATCTGCTCGGATGGGATTCCCGCGGCCAGGAGTTCGTCACGGAGGAGTTCAGGCACCTCCGTCGGGCTGCGGCCGCGAAGGCCATCGTCACGCCGGCAGACGTATCGGTCGAAATGCCCTGCCGTCGCCCTGGCGATTCCGCGGATATCCTCGTCCCGTCGGTCACCGGGTCCCGCGAGCACGCAAATACGCCTTCCTGGCGTTTCGAATCCATCGACCATCCGGCACATCGCCTTGACGGCGGCGGGGTTGTGTCCGTAGTCGAGGATCACCTTGAACGGGTGCTCGTCGAAGATGTTGGTTCGGCCAGGGGCCTGGAAGAACGTGGTGTCGAAGGTACGCAGCCCGTGTTGGATGTCCTCCAGCTTGACTCCCATGCTGTACGCCAGCGCCGCGGCGAACATGGCATTTTGCACGTTGTGGAGCGCGCGGCCTTCGAGCGCCGCCGGTATCAGATGCGTCCACAAGAGCGGGATGTGCGTTCCCTTGTCGTAGATCGTGATCATGTGGCCATTCATCCCTTCCTCCAGCACCACCCCACGGCCGCCGGCCCGGATATGCTCGCGCACGAGGGGGTGGAGGGGGCTCATGGTCACGTAGCAGACATTCTCGGCATCGGTGTAGTCCGCCATGCGGAGGCAAAGGGGATCGTCGGCGTTGAGCACCGCAGTGTCACGGGCCACCTCGACGGGAATCCGTTTCACTCCGGCGAGCTGCTCGATCGTCTCGATCCCCCTCAACCCGAGATGGTCTTCGGCAACGTTAAGACACGCCGCCACATCGCAGTAGGCGTAGCCCATGCCCGCTCGGAGGAGCCCGCCGCGCGCCGTTTCCAGCACGGCGACATCCACGAACGGGTCGCTCAGCACCATTCGCGCCGCCACAGGGCCTGTCATATCACCCGCAACGGTCCGCTGTCCGTCGATGTACACACCGTCGGTGGTCGTGAGACCCACGGTCCGCCCCGCCAGTTTGTGAATGTGGGCCAGCATACGGGCGGTCGTGGTCTTGCCATTCGTGCCGGTGATTGCCGCGATCGGAAGCTGGCTGGGCGTCCCCGGTGGGAAGAGCATGTCCATCACCGGTCCTGCCGCGTCTCGCGCGGTCCCCTCACTTGGGGCGACATGCATGCGGAACCCAGGGGCGGCGTTGATTTCGCAGATCCCCCCGCCGATGTCCCTGTAGGACCGGCTGATGTCCTCGGTCAGGAAATCCACCCCCCCCACATCGAGACCGATCGCGGTCACTGCTCGGATGGCCATGGCGGCGTTGTCTGGATGGACGACGTCCGTAACGTCTACCGCCGTCCCTCCGGTTGAGAGATTGGCGGTCGTGCGCAGGTAGACGACCTCGCCCTCGGACGGAACCGTCGACCGGGTGTAGCCTAGGTTCTTGAGCAGGCGATCGGCCTGGTAGTCGAACTCGAGCCGGGTCAGGACCTTCTCGTGGCCTACGCCTCGACGTGGGTCTTGATTCACGATCTCCACCAGCTCTTCGACCGTGTGCGTGCCATCTCCCACGACGTGACCGGGAACGCGCTTGGATACGGCGATCAAGTTGCCGTTTATCACGAGCATTCTGTGATCCAACCCCGAGAGGAACTTCTCCACCAACACGCCGCGGCTGTGTTTTCTCGCCTGTCCGAAGGCGGTCCGGACATGGTCGGCGTCGGTCAGATCCAACGATACCCCTCGCCCATGGTTCGCGTTGAGCGGCTTCACCACGACAGGATAGCCGACGCGTTCCGCTTGGATGGCGGCTTCGTCCTCGCGATATACCAACCGCTGCTTGGGCACCGGAAGTCCCAGGGCCTCGAGGATCCGGTTGGTTTCCTCTTTGTCCGACGCAATCTCCACCGCGATATGCGGGGTGCGCGTGGTGACGGTTGCCTGGATCCGTTGCTGGTACCGGCCGTGCCCGAACTGGATCAAACTGTATTCGTTGAGCCGTATCCAAGGGATGGCGCGCTCTTCTGCAGCCTTCACCAGGGACGCCGTGCTCGGCCCCAGTGCTCGACGCTGGGCGAACCGGATAAAGTCCTCGCGCTCACGCTCCCAGTCGTAGTCCGGCGGAACGGCCCCGGGTGGCTGGAGGTCACTGGGCAAGAGCGAGTGCAGCAAGATGAGGGCAACGCGCCCGGCTTCCAGGCCTACCTCGGCTTGCTCATACTCGTAGACCACATCATACTGGCCCGGGTCACCCGTTCCACGCGTTTTGCCGAACGTGACATGCTCTCCTGCGGCGTTTTGGAGCTCAATCGCCACGTGCTCGAGAACATGACCCAGCCAGGTTCCTTCCTCCTCTGTCATCCGCCGAATGAAGCCGCCGGGTTCCCCGAACGAACAGCCATGCTCCGCCAGGCCCGGAAGCAGCTCCAGCAAGCGGTCGATGAACTCGTGCCCGAGGCGCGTCGTCGGCCACTCTTCGAGCGGGCCAAGATCCAGTACGAGCCGGATGACCGGGAAGTGGGCGTAAAGACTAGGACCCTGATAGACAGCACGTTCTTTGATCTGCATGGAACCACCAAAGAGAGACTATGTCGTCGTTGCGGGAGCCATGGCCGTCCGCGTTTGTAGGTTGTACGAGGCACCGGCGATCAGGATGTGGAGCCGCACGCCGATGATACAGACCGGGTCGTTCTGGTGGGAGGAATCCATGGACGTGTATTCGACTTCGGACGGATCGACAATCGTAATTGCGTCGCTTCCATGTACCTCGATGACATCATCCGGGCCGATAAAGGCCGCCGTATCCTCGTCGAGACCCAGCCCGATCGCAAACGGGTTGTAGGCCAGCGCCGAGAGCAGTCGCCCCAGGCGGCCACGCTGCCGGAAGTGCTGATCGATGATCACCTGGTTCGTCAGTCCGAGACCCGGAGCCAGCGTGACGAGATC
>JABDII010000566.1 GCA_013003805.1 Gemmatimonadales bacterium | reverse complement strand
GGCCTCAACATCTAGGGCGTCGGCTGAAGAAAGGATGAAGCTGCCTATAAGCGAATGAGAGGTAGGGAGCACGGTTGGATGCCCCCGGCCTCAGGGTCACAACTAGCGGGCCGGACCCTCGTCCTGTATCCTGGCGAACGGGCAAGCGGGGCCGCTCTGACGGCACTTGTCCGTGGTTGCGCGCGACTCACTCGGGAGATGTGGTGACAGCGAAGAGTACCCGGCCGACATGGGTCACTGAGTTGATGGTCGTTGCGGGCTTTGCCGCGCTGTGTGTTCTAGTGCGGCTGCCATTCTGGTTCCCTTCGGTGATCGATTGGGATGAGAGCACCTTCATCCTGATGGGCCAGGAGATTCTCGACGGCCGTCTGCCATACGTCGAGCTCTTCGAAAACAAGCCCCCCCTCGTATTCGCGGCATTCGCTCTTTTTCTGGCTGTTCATTCGTCTATCATGGCCGTTCGCATCGGCGGCGCTATCTGCGTCTTGATGGCGGCGTATCTTACCTATCGCATCGGGACACTGCTGCACACGAGGAAGACCGGGGTGATCGCCGGCCTGCTCAGCATTGTCTTCGTCAGTGGGGTCACGACCTCGGGCCAGGCGACGATGAGCGAGACGATTGCCTTGGTCCCGCTGCTCGGCGCGACCGCGTTGCTCCTAGTACCCCGATCCAAGCGCACAAGCTTCCTTCTGGGCTGTCTCCTGGCGGTTGCCGCGCTCGTACGCACAAACCTCGCCTATGTGGTGCTGGCAGTCTCGGCTCTGATCGTCTATCGGCTGTATCGTGAGCGCAGTGAGTCGGCATTGGGCGAGACGCTGACGTTTGGTCTCGGAGCACTGCTTCCGCCCGGTATCGTTGCAGCGCTCTATGCTTCGCAGGGACACCTCGATACCCTCTTTTCGGCGACGGTGGCGGCCTCTTTGAACTACAGTACCCAGCAGAATCCACTCACGACCTTTGCCTTCCAAGTGGTCGAGAACCCGTTGATCGTGATCATCTTTCTCGTGGGAATCGTCCCGTTGTACAAGCGGTGGGGGAGTGTTGCGGGTCAGAAGCGCCCCATGGTTGTGTGGTTCTCGATCGTTGCGCTCGCGACGGGCCTCTCCATCGTGATGAGTGGGGTCTCGCGGCGACACTACCTCATTCAGCTGATACCGTTTCTGACCATCCCCGTCGCGGTCTCCATTTTGACCGGCGTGTCCGCCCGTCATCGAAGACTCACCACACTTGTCGTGCTCCTCGGACTCACGTTCCCGGCTTGGAAGGTGGTGCGCCAGTACGGGCGCGCAATCACTCGAGCGCGGCAAGACAGACTCTTCGACGATCGCGGTTACCGGATCGCTCGATTTCTGCGCCAGGCGAATCCGAATCGAGAGCCGGTCTACCTGATGACCGACCACATTGCGTATTGGCTGACCGGCACGCGACCGCCCAGAAAGATCGTCACCCATCCGTCGAATCTGTCGAGGAGATATCTCATTGAGGCCGTTGTCGGGCCGTCCGCCACTCCTCAGAGTGAGATGGAGAAGATCCTGGCCGCCAGGCCGCGCTACATTGTGACCGGCAACCGACCGGGGCACCTGGGAAGCGTGCCCGAAGCCGCCGCGGTGCTGGAGGATCGCCTGGCAGCGGCGTATCAGCTGACGGAAACCATCGGCCGCAGTCGGATCTACGTCCTGCGAGAGGAATAGAGGCCTCGTGCTGTGGACACTCCGGGCCTCGCAGGGGTCAGGGGGCGCGGAGAATCCACGCCTCCGGGTCGATCTCGAACGCAGCCCCGCCGGGCACGGCCAGGGTGGCCTTCCCCTCCGGCAGCTCGATTCGCCGTCGCTCGCCGTTCACCAAGACGTCCACCGGCATCGGGAACGGCAGGTCGTCGGGCACCTCCCAGCTGAACTCCACTGCGTCCCCCTCGCGAGTCACCAGCAGCGTGGGCAGCGCCGGCTGGCGTACGTACACCTCGAAGAACCAGGCGAGGTCCCGGCCCGCGACACGGCTCGCGAGTCGCACGAAGTCGTCCGTGGTCGGGAACCGGCACCGGCAGGCCTGGTTGGTCACGGGGACTGGTGCATCGGGATAGGTCCACTGTCTGAGCAGGGTGCGGAACGCGGCGTCGCCCATCACGAAGCGCAACGTGTGGAGGATCCAGGCTCCTTTGTAGTAGATCTCGGAGTTGTACGCCTCGGCCGTCGTCTGGGTGTGACGCGCCGCGACTGCCTGGCGGTTGCGAATCCGCGCACCCATCAGCCGCATGAGTTCCCGTGCCTTGTCCACTCCCAAGCGGCTCTCGGCGTACAGCGGCTGCATGTACTGGGCGAACCCCTCATGGAGCCAGATGTCGTGCCAGTCGGGCGGCGTGATCATGTTGCCGAACCACTCGTGCGCTAGCTCGTGCTGGTGGAGCGCGTCGAAGCCCCAGTCGATGCGCGCCATGGCGTCATTTCGGAAGTTGGCGCCGTACGCGATGATGGTCTGGTGTTCCATGCCCAGATATGGCACCTCTGCGATGCCGTACTTGTCGCTTCGGAACGGATAGGGTCCCAACAACTCCTCGAAAAACCTGAGATGGTCTAGGAACTCGGGGAGTGCGGCCCGCGCCTGGGCCTCGTGTTCCGGTATCGCCCAAAACGTGACCGGGAACGTGTCGCCGGCGACGCTCTCGTATTGCTCGGTAATGGTCACATACGGTGCCACGTTGAGGCTCACGCCGTAGTTGTTGACCGGCATCGACGAGAACCAGTGGTAAGTCCGGGTCCCGTCGGGGTTGTCCGACACCGCGCGGAGCCGGCCGTTGCTCGCGGCGACGAGCGGGACGGGCACGGTGAAGTTGAGCGCCAACGAGTCCGGCTCGTCGGACGGATGATCCTTGACCGGCCACCACAGATCCGCGCCGAACATCTCGCACGACACACCCATCCATGGCTGGCCCGCATCGGTCTCCGCCCAAATGAACCGACCGCGCCCCGCTGTCCGGGGCTTGCCGTGGTACTCGACTTTGGCGCCGATCCGTTCGCCTGGCTGGAGAGTGGGAACGGTGATCCACAGCCTGCCGCCGCGCCGCTCGAAGGGCAGGGGACCGGCCCCCCCCACCTCGCCAACCCGCGTGATAGCACTCACGGTGAACACGGTATCGAGGTCCAGGACGAAGCGATCCAGCGGGTGGACCACGTCCGCGTACACGGTGGCCGCTCCGCCGATCGTACTGTCGGCCGGGTCGATGCGGAGCGACAGGTCGTAGTAGGTCACGTCGTAGCTGGCCTGCTCCGGGGTGAGCTGGCCGCCGGATACCTCGGGCGGATGGAGCGCCGGGGGTCCCACCGCAGGAGCAGGGGCCGGCTGTTGAGCCGCGACCGGTGTGGCAATCAAGGAGACAACCAACCCGGCGGCTCGGAGCCACCCAGGCATACGGAAGGGGGATGGCATCGGCATGCTACTCATCTCCTGTGTCTAGGCTTGATCCAGTCACGCGACGTCGGCACGAGCTTCGCTCATCCTGAGTGAAAGCGGGCTGAATTCGGAGTGAAGTCCTGCGGCGACTTCTATGTGGCAAGGCGAATGATTCTCTCAGAATGGCTTTTCTAGGGGCGTTTTCGGGCTCGCTTCGGGTTGTCTTAACCTGATCATCACCATACTTGCGCATCCAGTATGACTATCTGAAGCGTGTTGATGGCCCTCGAGAGCCGATGCCGAATCACCGGATTAGCCTGGCCTTTCCCGTTGTGATTGTCCCTGAATGGCCTGTCGCCTTAATTTATCGGTTTACCCGGGACCCGGTGCCCCCGGCCGGTGAGAATAGCGTCCCGTGTCAGAAAGGTGGACCATGGCGAGACAGATACCGCGGAGACAGTTCCTCGCGTTCGTGCCGACCGTGTTCTTGACGGTCGCGTGGGGGGCCATTCCGCGCCCCCGCTGTCCGCATTTCGCTCTCAAGACGCCGGGCCCGCACCCCCATCCCGAGCCCCGGCCCGGTATCGACGCGTCCAAGGTGTTGACCGCCGAAGAACTGGTCGACTACCCCGATGTCATCGACGCCTACGATGGCATCCGCCAGATTCCCCACATCGCCGATGGAATCCGGTGCCACTGCGGGTGTGCCGAGCTCCCGGAGTACTATTCGCTGCTCACGTGTTACGAGGAGCTAGGCATGGCCCGGTTCTGCGAGATTTGCCAGGGGCAGGGCCGGCTCACCTATCGGTTGCACCAGCGTGGCTGGTCGTTGGACCGCATCCGAGAAGGAATCGACGCCCGCTTCGCGTAAGCGGCGACGCTATCATCTCCAACTCTCCTAACGGAAGGCCCTCCATGTTCGTACGACGACTGGCTGCGCTCGCCGCCGCAATGCTGCTGTTCGCTACTCTCCCATCCGATGCGTCGGCTCAGGTCCGGGCCAGCGAGCTCGGCAAGGTGGCCCAGGCCGTCGACGGGACGACCATTACGGTCGTGGC
>JABDII010000551.1 GCA_013003805.1 Gemmatimonadales bacterium | reverse complement strand
CCACGGGTCGATTCTCCTTCGACGCCTTCTTCGGAGGCCAGCGCGGAGAGAGCGTGCGGCCGCCGGAAGCCACTTCCGGAGGGACGCGGGTCGAGGAGGAAGACCTGGACCAGTTCCAGGCCTGGCTGCAAAGCCTCAAGGGCTGAATGCTCATCGCGGTACTCAACGGTCCCAACCTGAATCTGTTGGGCGAGCGTGAGCCGGACGTCTATGGACGGAGGACGCTCGCCGACATCGAGCACCTGATGCAGGCGCAGGCCGTGGAGTTAGGGGTTACGCTCGAGTGGTTGCAGACCAATCACGAGGGTGAATTCGTCGACCAGGTGCAGCGGCTGCGAGGGCGGGCGGACGGAGCGATCGTCAACGCGGCGGGGTTGACCCATTCCAGCGTTGCGCTGCGAGATGCCCTGGTTGGGTCTGGCCTCCCGTTCGTTGAAGTGCATCTGTCCAACATTTTCGCTCGAGAGGAATTCCGCCGGCATTCGTTGCTCGCGGACGTTGCCGTCGCCGTCGTGGCCGGCTTGGGCCATCGGGGTTACGTGTGCGCCCTGGCCGCGCTCGTTGCGCGATTGCGTGACGACTGACACATGTGGCCAGCGGCAGGCGGCGCTCCGGAGCCGTCTGGAGGGCGAGGCGCTCGACGCCCTGCTCGTGACACACCTGCCAAATATCCGTTACCTGACCGGATTCACCGGTTCGGCGGCGCTGCTCCTGATCGCGGTGGAGCGGGCAGTGGTGATTACCGACTTCCGCTATGAGGTCCAGGCGCCGAGAGAGGTGGGGTCTGCCGCCGAGGTAGTGATTGATCCGGTCAGCGTATGGTCACGATTGTTCGGTGTGCTGAAGGAGCACGACCGGTGGCGAGTGGGTATCGAGTCCCATGTGCTCACGGTGGCGGACGCCGCCAGAATTGGCAAGGGTTTCCGGGGCGAAGTAGTCCCCGTTGCCGACGTGGTTGAAGATCTGCGCGTTGCCAAGTCGGCTGACGAGGTGGCGGCCATCCGGGCTGCAGCCGGCCTGGCCCAGGAGGCACTGGCCGAGGTCCTCCCCTCGATCCGGGTCGGGCGCGACGAGTTTGCGATTGCGGCCGATCTCGAGGGGGCGCTCCGGCGGCGGGGAAGCGAGTGGCACCCGTTTCCAACCATCGTCGCCTCGGGTCCCCGTTCCGCCCTGCCACACGCGCGCACGAGCGAGCGAGCGGTGGAATCCGGCGAGTTGCTCCTGGTTGACTTCGGCGCGCAAGTGGACGGATACTGTGCCGATTTGACCCGCACGTATGTGGTTGGGACTCGAGCCGACGAGCGGCAACGCATGGTCTACGACCTCGTTGGTCAAGCGCAGCGGCTGGCGATGGAACGGCTGCGGGCTGGGATGACGGGAGCGGAGGCGGATGCGTTGGCCCGTGATGTGATACGGCGGCGCGGATTCGGCGACGCGTTCGGCCATGCGCTGGGTCATGGGCTGGGCCTGGAGGTCCACGAGGCCCCCCGATTAGCGGCCAGCACGGAAACGGTGATTCCAGCTCATGCGGTGGTCACCGTGGAGCCGGGTATCTATCTTGGGGGGTGGGGTGGTGTGCGGTTGGAGGATGATGTCTATCTCGGCCCGGATGGACCGGAATGCCTGTCGAGTCCGGCGGCAGAACTCATTGAGCTCATGTAGGGGTGCACGTGGCAACGACGGCGGACTTCCGAACCGGCATGGTGTTGGAGATCGACGGCCAACTCTATCAATTGACCTACTTCCAACATGTGAAGCCGGGTAAGGGGGGAGCCTTCGTCCGCAGCAAGCTCAAGAATGTCATGACCGGAGCCGTGACCGATCGGACGTGGAACGCGGGAGAGCGCGTCAAGGATGTCCGGCTGGAACGCCGACGGATCCAATTTTCCTATGCGGACGGGCATTTCTATCACTTCATGGACATGCAAACGTACGACGACATCATGATCACCGACGAGATACTGGGAGAGGACCAACTCAAGTATCTCAAGGACGGCATGGAGTGCGAGGGGCTGGTCCATGACGGGAAGGTGCTCATGGTAGATCTGCCTACATTCGTCGAGCTGCAAGTAGCGAAGACCGATCCGGGCGTCCGCGGCGATACCGCCACCGGTGGGACCAAGCGGGCTACGCTCGAGACTGGAGCTATCATTCAGGTTCCGTTGTTCGTGGAGGAGGGCGAGGTGATTCGGGTCGACCGACGGGAAGACAAGTACCTGACACGCGTATGACTGTCGACGAGATGCGGGATCTGGCCCGGTTGCTGCAGGCCGTTCCGGGGATCAAATCGGTCGACCTGGGAGATGTGCGGCGACTCGTGAAGTTGCTGCGGGATTCTCCGGAGGTTGGGTCGATTGAGGTCAAGGGGTGGTTTGGCACCGGTGTCGTGGTCACTCGTGCCGGGTCGGGCGCCGTGAGTGTGAATCCCGCGCCTGCCGTTGCCCCCCCGGCGCCTCATGCGGCATCCGCGTCGGCTCCCGCCCCCGCGTCGGCCCCGTCCGCAGCCCCAACGGCACTGAATGAGATTACCTCGCCGATGGTTGGCAACTTCTACAGGGCCACTGAGCCAGGGGCGGAGCCGTACGTTTCCGTCGGCACCCGTCTCACCGCCGGGCAAACGGTGTGCATCATCGAGGCGATGAAGATCATGAATGAGATCGAGGCAGAACTGAGCGGGGTTATCCGCGAGGTCTGCGTCGAAGACGCCCAGCCCGTGGAATACGGGCAAGTCCTTTTCCGGGTGGATCCCAATGGCTGAGCCGACATCCAAGGGCGCGAGCGCACGACCGTTCAATTTCAAGCAAGCGATTGTCGAGATGGTTCAGCGGAACGGCTCCGACCTGCTCCTCAAGGTTGGACGGTCTCCCACGGTCCGCGTGAACGGCGAGTTGGCCAACTTGGATATGTCGCCGCTCAAGCCCGAAGATCTCAAGCAGCTGGCCGAACAAATCATGACGCCGCGCCAGGTGAAGGAATTTGCCGATCGGAAAGAGGCGGACTTCGCCATCGGCGTCCCTGGAGTGGGCCGATTCCGCACCAATATCTACCAGCAGCGCGGCACGCTGGCCTTTGCCTTCCGGGCCATCCCGTACGAGGTCAAGAGCATTGCAGAATTGAACCTGCCGGGTGTGCTCGAAGACATATCCCTCCGGCCGCGTGGCCTGGTCTTGGTGACCGGGATAACCGGGTCCGGCAAGTCGACAGCGCTCGCGGCGATGATCGACCACGTCAACCAAAATCGGCGGGTCAACATCATCGCCATCGAGGACCCGATCGAGTTCCTGCACCGCGATGTGAACGCCAACATTTCACAGCGGGAGGTTGGGAGCGACACCCTGTCTTTCGAGTCGGCGTTGCGCCACGTGTTGCGTCAAGACCCCGACGTGATCCTGATCGGTGAAATCCGAGACATCGAGACCCTCGATACGGCGCTCAAGGCGGCGGATACGGGTCACTTGGTCTTCTCGACCCTGCATACCACGGACGCCACGCAGACCGTCAATCGGGTGATCTCGTTCTACCCGCCCCACCAGCACCAGGAAGTGCGATCGCTGCTCTCGACCGCGCTCGCCGGCGTCGTGTCCCTGCGTCTGGTGCCACGTCAGGATGGCAACGGGCGAGTCCCAGCCGCCGAGGTGCTCATCAACACGGCCGCCGTGGCGGATAATATCCGTGACATGGACCGGGCCCTCAACATTCCGGATCTCATTGCCGAGGGCACTGTGTCCTACGGGATGCAATCGTTCGACCAATCCCTCATGCGCTGGTACAAGGAAGGGGTGGTTTCCTACGAGAGCGCGCTCTTCTATTCCACGAACCCAAGCGAATTCGCGCTCCGTGCGTCCGGCGTCAGCTCCGCCTCCGACCACAGGCTGGGCGGGTCTACCGGTTCGGAGATGCCCGCCGGCTTGAACCCCTGATGTTCAAGAAAGTCCTGATAGCGAACCGTGGGGAGATCGCCCTGCGGGTCATCCGGGCATGTCGGGAGCTTAGTGTGGAAACGGTGGCGGTCTACAGCGAGGCGGATCGGGAATCGCTCCACGTTCGCTTCGCCGACGATGATGTGTGTATTGGGCCTGCCCCCGCCCGCCATTCCTATCTCAGGATTCCGCACATCATCGCCGCCGCCGAGTTGACCGGCGCCGACGCCATTCACCCGGGGTACGGCTTCTTGGCCGAGAATGCCGAATTCGCCGACACCTGCAAGGCATCCAACATCGCGTTCATCGGTCCCACCGGGGACCAGATCCGCCAGATGGGAGACAAAGCGACCGCCCGGCGCTTGGCTCAGGAGGCGGGGGTCCCGACCGTCCCTGGATCGAAGGGCACCATCGACGAGCTTGAGGAGGCGCTGGAGGTCGCACGGGAGATCCAATATCCCGTCATCATCAAGGCTACGGCCGGCGGTGGTGGGAAGGGAATGCGCATCGCGCGCGACGCCGATCAGTTCGCTCAAGTCTTCACCCTGGCCCAGAACGAGGCACTGTCCGCTTTCGGCAACGGGAGTGTCTACATCGAGCGGTTCCTCGGAGCGCCGCGCCACGTCGAAATCCAAGTGCTGGGCGATTCCCACGGCAACGCCGTCCACTTGGGCGAGCGGGATTGCTCAGTACAGCGCCGGCACCAGAAGCTCATCGAAGAAAGCCCGAGCCCCGCGGTGGATGCGGACCTCCGTACGGAGATGGGCGATGCCGCGGTGCGCCTCGCTGGGGCGATCGGGTATGTTGGAGCAGGGACCGTCGAATTCCTCGTGGACGGCGACGGGCACTACTTCATGGAGATGAACACCAGGATCCAGGTGGAGCATCCGGTGACCGAGATGGTGACCAGCTTCGACTTGGTGAAGGAACAGATCCGCATTGCGGCCGGGGAAAAGATCGGATTCCGCGGTGATGGCCGGCGACTTCGCGGTCACGCCATCGAGTGCCGGATCAACGCGGAAGACCCGGAACGCAATTTCCAGCCGAGCCCCGGTCTCATCACCGCGTTCCACCCACCGGGCGGCCCAGGCGTCCGGGTGGACACGCATGTCTATGCCGCCTATACCGTCCCGCCATTCTATGATTCGCTGATCGCCAAGCTGATCGTGCACGGCCATGACCGGGAGGAGGCGCTCACCCGGATGGGCCACGCGCTCGATAGTTTCATCATCGAGGGCCCGACAACCACGATACCGTTTCTCTCCCGCGTGATCCGCCACCCAGGGTTCATTGCTGGGACGATCGACACCAATTTCCTCGAACGTGAACCCGACCTGCTGCGTGCGAGGTCATGAGGCTCGAGGTTGCCTTCTCTCCCCAGGCCGTGGATCCGGACCATCTGGTGGGGCACACCGCGATCGTCATCGACATCTTGCGCGCAACCACCACCATGTGCGCGGCACTGCACCACGGTGCGAAGGCGGTCGTCCCCACCGGCTCGCCCGACCAGGCCAGGACCACCGCACAACTCTTCGAGAAGCACGCGGTGCTACTCGCGGGAGAACAGCATGCCGTGCCCATCCCTGGATTCGATCTGGGGAACAGTCCCCGCGACATGACGCGGCAACGTGTGGAAGACAAAACGGTGGTGATGTCGACCACCAACGGGACGCAGGCTCTGCTCGCCGCAGCCTCGGCCCGGGCAGTCTACCCCGGGGCGGCGTGTAACTTTAGTTTGCTCGCAACACTGGCTCGCCAGACCCTCGAAGCCGACGGGACTCTCGTGATCCTCTGTGCCGGTCGCGCCGGGGCGTCTGGACTGGACGACGCCTATTGTGCGGGCCGGCTGGTGATGGCTGCCCTCAATGGGCGCGATGCTCCCGAAGGGCTCAGCGACGCCGCGATCGCCGCCGTTCAATTGGCCCGCCGGTTCGGGTTGGGCTGGGACGTGCCGCTCAGGTTGAGCGCGGCCGGGCGTCACCTCGAGCGTCTCGGGCTCGGTGCTGATATCGATGATGCAGCCAAGCAAGACGGGTTCCCAGCACTCATCCGGTTTCGGGATGGACGGGTCACCCTCGTTGAGGAGTCGCCGTGAGTACTGAACAGCGCCGAAAACTCGGCGCGATTGGAGCGCTCGCCGCAGGTATCTTCGTGGCGCTGGCCCTCCTGCCGATTCCCGTGACCGGTCCGCTGGGCTCCATTCTGGGTCAGAGCCTCTGGCGCTGGCTCGGCGTAGGGGCGCTTGGGATTCCGCTGCTCGGCATCGGCCTGGCACTCGCCGGATTCGATCACCTGCCGAAGCTCTCCATGCCGCGCGTGGCCGCCCTGATCGGTGGACTCAGCGTGATCGTGCCCTTCATCCTGGGCGTCGTCTTCCGAATCACTCCCGACGCGTTCTTGCCCGAACTCGAGAACTGGGACATCGACGCGCGGCTCACCGGACTACTTCCCGGCTTCCTGGCTCGAGGGACCTATGAGGTAGTGGGCTTTGCCGGCGGGCTGCTGGTGGGTTTTCTCTTGCTGTCGGCCGTCACTCTCGGCACCATCGCGTGGCACCCACTGAAGCCACTCGAGCGCGGCGAGCTGTCGGAGAAGACGTGGTCCCTCTTCAGACGGCGACCGGCCAAGCCGGCCCCGACGGAGGCAGAAGAAGAACCCGAGGCGGAGTCGGAAGAATCCGAGGCAGTCGAGGTCTTGGTCACGCCATCTACCCGGAAGGCCAAACGGCCGCCGAAGCCGTCGCCCCCCCAACCCACGCCGCCGGAGGCCGAGGCCCAGCTCGAGTTCGAAACGGGGAGGCCCAGCCAGCCGGCCCTGCCGCCGCTGGAGCTGCTCAATCCGATACCCGGCGCCGAGGTCGATGCCGGTCAATCGGAGCTCGACCGGCTCCAGGACGTGCTGCTCGACACACTCAAGACCTTCAAGGTCGAGTGCCGGATCACCGGGCGCACCACGGGCCCGGTAGTCACACAGTTCGAAGTTGTGCCGGCGCCCGGTGTCAAAGTGGGCCGGATTGCGGCTCTCGCCGACGACTTGGCGCTCGCCATGCACGCCCCCTCGATCCGAATCGTCGCCCCGATTCCCGGACGGGGAGCCGTGGGTGTCGAGGTGCCAAATCCTACGCCGCGTCTGGTGGCGATTCGGTCATTGATCGAAAGCCCTGATTGGACCAAGGCGCGGACGACATTGCCGATCGTGCTTGGGCGGGATCTCGAAGGTCGGCCGGTCATCGCCGACCTCGGGAAGATGCCCCACTTGCTCATCGCAGGGGCAACGGGGTCGGGCAAATCGGTGGCGATCAACACCATCATCACCAGCCTGATCTATCGCTACGTACCGGGGGAACTTCAGTTCTTGATGATCGACCCCAAGATGGTCGAGCTGTCGATGTACAACGCCCTGCCGCATCTCAGGCACAAGGTCGTGACCAACAACCACGAGGCGGCCAAGGTGCTCAAGTGGGCGGTCATGGAGATGGACCGCCGCTACGAGCTGTTGCATGCGAACAAGGCTCGCAACGTTGCCGACTTCAATCGCAAGGTGGAGCAGGGGAAGCCACTCAAGCATCCCGACCGGCCCAAGCTGACCCTCACCACCATCAGCCAAGAGCCACCCGATACCCCGCCTGACCCGGAACAACCGGAGGAGTACACCGAGGGCCCGCTGCCGCTCATCGTGATCATCGTCGATGAGTTGGCCGATCTGATGATGACGGTGCAGGGAGAGATCGAAGCCCCGCTGGCCATGCTGGCGCAGAAGGCGCGCGCCATCGGGATCCACCTCCTCTTGGCGACTCAGCGCCCATCGGTCAACGTGATCACCGGCCTCATCAAGGCGAATTTCCCGAGCCGGATCGCATTCCGGGTGGCGTCCAAGGTGGACAGCCGGACCATTCTCGACCAGAACGGTGCCGAGGCTCTGCTGGGCAACGGCGACATGCTGTTTCTCCCGCCCGGCAAGAGCGAACCGCTCCGGCTTCAGGGCGCATTTATCGCGACCGACGAGACCGAGCGCATCATGCGGTGGTACGATACGCTCGCCCTCGAGCCGAGACGGACGGAAGACGACATCTTGGACGTGGTCCGGGCCCAGGAGCTCGAGGCGGAAGGCGGCCCTCCGCGAGAAGGCCCGGAGGAACGAGATGCGCTCTTTCGTGAGGCGGCCGAGGCCTGTCTCCACAACGACGGTGGGTCGACATCGCTGCTCCAGCGCCGGCTCAAGATCGGCTACGGGCGGGCGGCGCGAATTGTGGACCAACTCGAGGAGGCTGGCATCCTCGGGCCACCGGATGGCAGCAAGCCCCGTGAACTCCTGATCGGCTTCGATCAACTCGACGAATACTCGACCTGAAGCCCTCCAACTCCCCCGAATAATCTCGAACACCCTCGCAGGGAAACGATGCCGTCCGGCTGCCGCGCCCTGGCTAGTTTGCCCCATGTCGTCCACCCGCCGCTTTCTCCCGGTCGAGGCCTGGGAGGATCGTCGCCACCGCATGGGGTTTCGTGGAGAGATGGCAGCGTTGGCCTATCTCACATCATGTGGCTGGAGTGTCGAAGCCCACCGGTTCCGGCTGGGGCGGCATGATCTCGATCTCATCGTGCGTCAAAGAGGCGTCGTCGCGTTTGTCGAGGTGAAGACCCGTCGCGGTGTCGGATGTGGCGCACCGCTCGAGTCATTGAGCGCTCGGCAGCGAGCCACAATCACCCGGCTCGCCGAGGTCTGGCGGCTCCGTTTCGGCCGGGCGGGCGACACCTACCGATTCGATCTGGTAGGAGTGCTGGAGCGGGCCGGAGGCGGGCACCTGATCGAGCACATTCCCGATGCGTGGCGGGCGGGGCGGTGAGGCAGGAGAATGCCGGCTTGCTTCGGCCTATCTTCGGTAGTATACTGGTAGTGTTAAAGTGTAGCAAAATCGGTCACTTTTTAACTTTGAGGTAGCCATGGGACCGGAGTCGGAGCGGGCGGGAACGGAGCGGCGGAAGGCCTTGAACCTGGCAATTGCGCAAATCGAAAAGCAGCTGGGCAAGGGCTCGATCATGCGGATGGGAGCGGACCGGCCACGTGTGGCGGTAGCGGCCATCCCGACCGGCGCCATCAACCTCGATGCGGCGACGGGTGTTGGGGGCGTTCCGCGCGGCCGGATCACCGAGGTCTACGGACCTGAGGCCTCGGGCAAGACCACCCTGACGCTCCATCTCGCGGCCAACACGCAGCGGGCCGGCGGAGTGGCCGCCTATGTGGATGCCGAGCATGCGCTGGATATCGACTACGCCAAGACGTTGGGCGTGGATATAGAGAATCTTCTCGTATCGCAGCCGGATACGGGGGAGCAGGCGCTCGAGATCGTCGAGATCCTAGTGCGTTCGGGTGCGGTGGATCTCGTGGTCATCGACTCGGTGGCGGCGTTGGTCCCCAAGGCGGAAATCGAAGGCGAAATGGGAGACAGCCATGTAGGCCTGCAGGCGCGTCTCATGAGCCAGGCCCTGCGCAAGCTGGCCGGCGCCATCAGCCGGTCGAGCTGTGCCGTGGTGTTCATCAACCAGCTGCGCGAGAAGATCGGGGTCATGTTCGGCAATCCCGAGACCACCACGGGAGGCAAGGCACTCAAGTTCTACGCCTCGCTCAGGCTGGATATTCGCCGGACCGGGCCGGTCAAGGAGCGCGATCAGATCGTCGGCAACCACGTGCGGGTCAAGGTTGTCAAGAACAAGGTGGCACCGCCCTTCAAGCAGGCGGAATTCGACATCATGTTCGACGAGGGCATCAGCCACACGTCGCTCTTGGTCGATATTGCGGCCGAGGCCGGCATCATTCAGAAGTCTGGGGCGTGGTATTCCTACGGCGACCAGCGCATTGGCCAGGGCCGCGAGAATGCCAAGCTCTTCCTGAAGGACAATCCGGAACTCATGGCGGAGGTCGAGACCAAGGTACGAGATCTCCTCGGTCTCCGGAGCGGGAGCGGCGGCCCGGCCGAAACCTCCACTGAGCAATCCGAAAAGAAGGCGCCGCCGACGGCCAAGCCGAAGAAGCCGGCCGGGGTCAAGTAGCGCATCCGGTCGCGTCTTCCCATGATCCGTTCGGCTCCATCGCGCCCCCGCCCCCGCCCCCGCCCCTCGGGCACGGCAACCATCACCGCCATCCAGCCGGATACGGCACGGCCGGAGACGGTCCATGTGTGGGTGAGCGGGAGGCGGTTCTGCACCGTCCCAATCGAAACGGTTCGCGAGGGGAAGCTCACGATTGGGGCCGCCGTTGACCACGAGGTGGCAGAACTGCTGGGGCGGGCTGCCGATCAGGAGGCTGCCTTCCGGACGGCGCTCCGGGCGCTCGAACGCCGGCCCTTTGCCCAGTCCGATCTCCGTCGGCGGTTGGTCCAGAAGGGCCACCCGCCACCGGCTGTGGACGCTGCCATCGAGCGG
>JABDII010000544.1 GCA_013003805.1 Gemmatimonadales bacterium | reverse complement strand
GCACCATTCGAAGAACACGCTCGGCCCGAGTCCACCCCAACACGCACCCTGCTCGCCGCGCCAATGCCTGAAGCAGGGTCGCCGCCAGGGCCCAATCATACCGTGCCAATACGGGCGCAGCAACGGAACAGCCATCGGGCTCACGCCGGCACTCAAGCGCGGGAAGGGCATCCAAGAGAGCGTTCCAGGCACCGCGATCCACCCTCGCCTGCTCTCCCACTTTGAGAAGCCGCGGCTCAATGTCCGGAATCCGCGCTCGAAGTCGAGGTAAGAGCTCAATCCGGAGCCATGACCTCAAATGTTGCGGATCGGCGTTGGCAGGATCATCCCACCACGAGAGTCCACCCTCGACCGCGTAGCGTTCCAGCTCGTCGCGTCCGAAACCGAGGAGGGGTCTGGCATACGGGCCCTGGCGTGGAGCCATCCCGGCCAGTCCCGCGGGCCCCGAACCCGCGAGCGCTCGCATGAGCACGGTCTCTGCCTGATCATCCGCGTGGTGGGCCAGGAAGATCACCGCCGCGCCCTGTGCCTGCCGTTCCGCCTCGAGCCAGGCGTATCGCCGGCGGCGGGCCTCTGTCTCCGTGGTGTCGGGACCCAGGTCGAATCGCGTCTGGGAGAACGGCAGCCCGTACTGCGAGGCGAGGGCTCGGACCCGTCCCGCGACCTCCGCGCTGTCCTCGCTGATGCCATGGTCCACATGGGTAACCACGAGTTCGAGGCCATGGGTAGCCTTGGTGGCCACGAGGAGGTCGAGCAGCACCACGGAATCGCGACCGCCCGATACGGCAACGAGCGCCGGCCCCGCCTTCAGTTCGAGGTCCGCAAGGCGTTCCCGGAAGAGATCAAGCAAAGTCATCACAATGGAAGATAACGGTTTGCCGGTGCGCTCCCGTTCAGTGCAGCGGCCCGGGCGCCTCCCGCGCATCCAGCATGAACGTGGGGATCTCCGCCTTGAAGCGCGAGCCATCCAGTCGGACGAAGTCGTAGGATCCTTCCATCGACCCCTCGGGGGACTTCAGGACCACGAAGCTTTGGTACTCATGGACCCCGCCGGGCTCGATGGACGGCTGCAGGCCAACGACTCCTTCCCCCTCCACTTCCAGATCGTCGCCGCCAGAATCATGAATGACCCACCGGCGCCACAGCAGCTTGGCAGCCACTGTCCCAATGTTTTCGATCCGAACGAAGTAGGCGAACACATACTGGCCCTGGTCCGGTTCGGACCGGTCATGCAGGTACACCGGGCGAACCGTGATCCGAATCGCCTCTGTCATCTTGTAGAAGAAAGGTGCCGACACGAGAGCCCGGCTATTGCCAAGGCCACCGCCGGGTCACACGGCGGGTCCATTGCCCATACATGGGATTCGGAATCACGAAGAACCGTGTTCCGAATGCGGCATCGTCGCCGGCATCGGGAATGTCTTCACCGGCCGCGGGGAAGTCTCCAAGTGCGTCCCCGATGAAGGCCAGGATGCGAACCGGGCGGCCATCCCAACTACACCGGCCCTCGCCAGTCAGGACCTCCCGGCGGCGCACGGCTTTGGTGTATTCGCGATCGGTACGGAGGCACAAGCGGTCGGTATCCCGCCACAGTCCCATCCGCCGGAGATTCTCGCGGGTATCCTCCCGGGTGACCTCGTCTCGATTCGTGATCCAGGCAACCCGCCCACCAGCGGCTCGGACGGCCTGCACGAACTCCAACGCCCCGGGCACCGTCCCCGACTCCCGCCGGGCAACAAACGAGTTCCAGCTTTCGCTGTCGAACGGAACCCAATAGGTCTCCCGCTCGAGTTCATAGGCGGAGTTGTCCAGCGCCGTCTCATCAACGTCCATGGAGACCACCCACGCGGTCGTGTCCCCAGTGCGCTCCAGCGCCTCCCGCACCGCGCTCAGGGCAGTGCGGTAGATCATGCGTGTCAGCGTCGCGTATTCTTCACTGTCGCGAACGTACTTGACATGAAGGCCATGCAGCGCGGCCGGCGACTGTGCGACAGCGCTTGGCACGCCAGGTCCGATCGACAGCACCCCGGCAGCAAGCAGGGTGGAGCGAATCGCTCGGATCATGTCTTTCTCCTCGCAGGGGCTTCGGAAACGATACCAGAGGAAGCTCGCCGCCCAGGGGACCGGAAAACAAGGGCCGGCACTCGTTGGGGAGAGTGCCTTCTCTCCCGGCGCTCACACCGGCTCTCTCAGAGCGGCACAACACCGGAAAAGGACACGCCCGTCAGGTAGGCCACCTCGCGCTTCCACGTGGTCAGGTCCTCACGCGAGAATTCTTGCAGATGCGAATGGCCGCAGGCCCGGGCGAGGACCTGCATGAGGTGCACCGAGGCCCGAAGGAACCGGTCGAGGCGATGGGCCGACTCATCGATGACGAGGCGTGCTCTCAGGTGTTCCTTCTGGGTCGCCACGCCGACGGGACAGTTGTTGGTGTGACAGGCCCGCATGCCGATGCACCCAATGGCCTGGATGGCGGAGTTGGAAACGGCAACGCCACGCGCACCTAGCGCCAGGGCCTTGGCGAAATCTGCCGGGGTCCGAAGGCCGCCTGTTGCGATGAGGGTCACGTCACTTCGCCCGAGTCCGTCGAGGTGCTTCCTGGCCCGGGCAATTGCTGGCAGCGTAGGCACGGAGATGTGGTCGCGAAAGATGAGTGGGGCAGCTCCTGTTCCACCTCCGCGACCATCCAGAATGATGTAGTCGACTCCTACCTCCAGGGCGGCATCGATGTCCTGCTCGACATGCTGCGCGGAGAGTTTGTAGCCGATGGGGATCCCGCCGGTCCGCTCGCGAACCTCCGCCGCAAACGCACGATACTGGTCGATACTGTCCCAGTCGGGAAAGCGCGCGGGTGAGATAGCAGGCTCACCGGCGGTGAGGCCCCGGACAGCTGCGATTTCCGGTGTCACCTTGTGTCCGGGGAGATGGCCCCCGGTGCCGGTCTTGGCTCCCTGTCCACCCTTGAAATGAAAGGCCTGGACCCGGGTGAGCTTGTCGAACGAGAATCCGAAACGACCCGACGCAAGCTCGTAGAAGTACCGACTGTTCTCCGCTTGCTCCTCAGGAAGCATCCCTCCCTCGCCCGAGCAGATCCCGGTGCCGGCCAGCTCGGCGCCGCGGGCCAGTGCTGTTTTGGCTTCGGCCGAGAGCGCGCCGAAACTCATGTCCGAGACGAAGACGGGAATGTCGAGCTTCAGGGGCTTCTTGGCCTGGGGGCCGATAACGAGGTCGGTGCCAACCGGCTCATGGTCGAGTTTCGGGAGTTTATGGAGCTGTGCGGTGACAAACTGGAGATCGTCCCAGGTGGGAACTTGCTGGCGGGGAACCCCCATGGCGGCAGCCGGGCCGTGCGAACCCTCGGGCAGCCCGTTCCCAGCCAACTGCCTGATGAAGCCGACAAAGGGCTCCTCCGGTGTCCCATGCGGGTCTTGGAAGTTCCCCTGATACTCGTCGCGGGCATACGGTTGTGGATGGGCTCGAGCCCACTCGGCAATCTCATCCTCGTCAACGGTCACCATGCCATCGTCGACCCAAGCGGCAAACTTCTCGAGCCGCTCGGTATTGTTGTATTCGCTGACTCCGGTATCCACCCGGTAATCCCAGCCATGTAAGCCGCAGATCAGGTTCCTGCCTTCGATTCGCCCGTCGGCCAGCAAGGCCCCACGATGGAGGCATCGCCCGTACAGGACCGAGACATCTGAGCCATAACGAATCACCACCAGGTCGACGCCTGCTACCAAGGCATACGCCAGGCTTCGATCCTCGAGGGCGTTGAACGGCATCAACGGGTGCTTCTTCATCGGCGACCTTTCACTCTTTCTCGACTGAGACGCTGTCCGGCTTTGACGTT
>JABDII010000510.1 GCA_013003805.1 Gemmatimonadales bacterium | reverse complement strand
ATCAACCTGTTCCTTCGCGTCTTGGCGAAGGAAGACACCGGCTTCCATTCCGTCGAGACGCTCTTGTGCCTGCTCGACTTGAAGGACGGTCTGGTCGTCACCGCCAACCCTTCGCCGGGTGAGGTCGCCCTCGAGGTGACCGGAGCAGACCTGGGGCCCCCGGAAGAGAACCTGGCGTTTCGGGCGGCGAAGCTGGTGCTGGCCGCGACCGGCAACCGGATCGGGGTGGGGATCCGACTGACGAAACGCATTCCCGTCGCCGCTGGGCTCGGAGGCGGCTCAAGCGACGCCGCTGCCGCACTCGTGGCGGTCAATGCCGCGGCTGGGAACGCGGTGCCGCACCACGAACTCCTGCAATTCGCCGCCCGGCTGGGGAGCGACGTGCCCTTTTTCCTCACCCGGTCCCCGTTGGCCCTAGGATGGGGCCGAGGGGAGCGGCTGCTTTCGCTCCCACCGCTCGAGGCCTGTCCCGGACTCCTCCTAGTCCCGCCGATCGCCATCGCGACCCCGGATGCTTACGCGTGGGTAGACCAGCTCCGTGGCTCGGCCGGCCGGCGCGGCTCGGTTGCCCTCACCCTCGGGGCGCTGGGAACGTGGGGGGATCTGGCTCGCATGGCCGGAAACGACTTCGAGTCGGCTGTGTTTGGGCACCACCCCTCGATCCGTGACGGCTTCGAGGCGCTCGCCGCCACGCATCCGAGGACCTGCCGGCTCAGCGGCTCGGGGGCGACGCTGTTCGGCCTCTACCGGAGCGAGCGCGATCGCGATGAGGCACTCCTGACACTCGGTCACCGGCACGGGACGCTCACCCCGGTCAGCACCATGGCCATCCCCGCACCTGGGCCCCGCGAGCTGGCCGAGCCGGAACACCGCTAGGGGCTGCCCGCAGGGCTCGAGGCCCGTTTACCATGCGCCGGGGATCGGTTACGTTCTAGGCGGTTTTCCTTGGCCCTTCGTCCAATGGCAGGACATCAGATTTTGGATCTGAGAATGGTGGTTCGAATCCACCAGGGCCAACTGGCCATTGACTGCGGCTTGGCCGGCCGTGGTAGTTGACCCTCGGGCCCATCGGTCGCTAGCTTTCTAGGCTATCTCATGGCGGACATCTCGTTGTCTCACAGCCATATGCTTCTCATGAGCGGATCGGCGAACCGCCCGCTCGCCGAGGAGGTCGCGAGTCATTTGGGTCAGCCGCTCTGTCAGCTCACCCTCAAGCGCTTCGCGGACGGCGAGATCTTCGTCAAGATCGACGAGAACGTGCGTGGGCGGGATGTGTTCATCATCCAACCCACCAACCCGCCGGCCGAGAACATGTTGGAGCTTTTGCTCCTCATCGATGCGGCCCGGAGGGCAAGCGCGGCCCGGGTTACGGCGGTCATCCCCTACTTTGGGTATGCCCGTCAGGACAGGAAAGATCAGCCCCGCGTGGCCATCAGTGCCAAGCTGATGGCCAACATGATCACGCGGGCCGGGGCCGACCGGGTGCTGGCGATGGACTTCCACCAGCACCAGCTCCAGGGTTTCTTCGATCTGCCGGTCGATCACCTCTACGCAGCACCGGTGTTCACCAGCCACTACCGGCAGAAGGCTCTGAAGAACCTGGTTGTCGTTGCGGCCGATGTCGGCGGCGCCAAGATGGCCCGCGGGTTTGCCAACCGGCTCGACGCGTCGCTCGCCATTATCGACAAGCGGCGGCCGTCGGCCAACATCGCCGAGGTCGTCAATGTGGTTGGCAACGTCGAGGGACGGGATTGCCTCATCCCCGACGACATGATTGACACGGGCGGCACGATGAGCGAGGCGATTCACGCCCTCAAGCGGCTCGGAGCGCGCGACATCTACTGCTGCGGGACTCACGCGCTGCTCTCGGGGCCGGCCATCGACCGGCTTTCGGCCGCTCCGGTCAAGGAAGTCGCAGTATCGAATACGATCCCGTTACCTGAGGAGCGGACCTTCGATCAGCTCAGGGTACTATCCATCGCGGGGCTGCTGGCGAAGGCGATCGGATACACCCACAGCGATCAGTCGGTGAGCTCGCTCTTTTAATCGACCGAAGGACTGAATCATGGCGCAGAACGCAGAGTTGGCAGTGGCCCGTCGAGAGACCAGCGG
>JABDII010000507.1 GCA_013003805.1 Gemmatimonadales bacterium | reverse complement strand
AAGTAGATCCGCGCCTCAGCGTCCTCCCCCTTTGTCGCCCAGAAGGACTCGACCGGGTTGAAAACCGGAGGGCTGTTCTGCGCCAGCTTCAGGATGTTGAGCGCGGCGGGTGGTCGCTGCTCCGGTGGGGGGTTGGGCCCCGAGCCATCCGAGTTACCGCACCCGACGGCGAACCCGAGGAGTAAGCCCAGGGGCAGAGCGAGTCGACTTGGCCACGTTCTCATAACCACATCCTTCACATAAGGCCCCTTGGGGCGTCTACAGGTCATTCTCGAGCAGGCGGTTGAGGCGCGGGCGAGATATGCCAAGCCGTCGCGCCGCCGCACTCTTATTGCCATTTGTCACATCCAGCATTGCCCGAGCCGCCGACCGGGTGATGGTCTCGAGGTCCGCGGGGAATGGCAGCGGTCCCCCCCGGGGGGTCGTTCGTTCTCCGGTGTCCGACTCGAGTCCCAGCTCATCGGTCGAGAGGGTTCCAGGCGGCGACAACACCAAGGCTCGCTCCATTGCGTTCCTGAGCTCGCGCACGTTTCCGGGCCAGGAATGAGCCACCAGCTTCTGCCGGACCTCCGGGGTGAGGGGCGGCACGGGAACACCATAGCGCGTCGCCAGCTGGCTTAAGAACGCTTCGGCCAGTCGTTCGACGTCACGGTCACGCTCGCGGAGCGCCGGCAGCTCTAAGGCCACCACGTTCAGGCGATAATAGAGATCCTCGCGGAACGTTCCTGTTGAAATAGCCTCGCCAAGGTTCACATGGGTCGCCGCGAGTACGCGGACACTCACTTTCCGACTCGCTTGTCCCCCAACACGCCTGATTTCTCCGCTTTCCAGTGCGCGAAGGAGCTTGGTCTGTAGCTCGAGCGGCATGTGTCCGATTTCATCCAGGAACAGCGTGCCGCCATCCGCCGCCTCGAACAGGCCCTGCTTGGCGGCGACCGCACCGGTGAACGCTCCCCGCTCGTGTCCGAAGAGCTCGCTCTCCAGCAGGTTGGCCGGGATCGCGGCGCAATTGACGGCCACGAACGGGGCTGCGGCGCGGGGGCTGTGATAGTGAATCGCCTGCGCCAACAGCTCCTTGCCCGTTCCCGTCTCTCCGCCGATGAGCACGGTCACCTCGCCATGGACCGCCACGCGGGCAGCCTGATCCATGACTTGACGCACGGCCTTGCTCCGGCCGATGATGGATTCGAATCCCCGTTCCCGCCGCTCGTCGGACGCGAAACGCTCGGCGTCGACCCGTCCCTTGGCGGCGCGAAGCTCGCGCTCGAGCGACCGGCGGAGGAGATCGAGGTCTACTGGCAGGGCGAAGTAGTCGCGGGCACCCTTCCGAACGAGTCCGCTTGCCACGCGATGATCTTGCGCCGCCCCGACAACGAAGGGGCCGCTTGCCTTTCCTTCGAGCCGATCGAGCATATCCAATGCCTCCGGCTCCATTCCACCCGCAAGGATGACAACAGCCGACCCCCCAGTGGGGAACGGATCATCCGGCCGAGGGGCCCATTCCATGGCGGTCACCCCGAGCTCGGCGGCGAGCTCCCGGAAGGTGGACCAGAAGCTGTCGGATAGCCGCACCACGGTGATCCAAGGGCTGGGTTCAGCCACGGCGGCTCCGGAAGATTTGAGTTTTGGCCGAGGAGGCCGCTCGGTGGCTTTCAAGGGTCGTGTCTGCCCCAATCCGGGTCCGTAAGGGAGCCTGCTGCAATCCGGCCTGCCCAGGACTGATATAGCAAACGCGGGGCCGTGGAGGTGTGATCATGTAAAGCATTATTTGACAGTGTGTTACGCCGATTCGAATTGCCGTTGGCCAACCGTACCCTGCAACAAGATAGGCCATGGTGTAACGATTCGTTACATGTCGCGAGGTCGGATCGTGATCTGAGGGGGCCAGCTCCGAGGCGGCGGGGCAGGGAGTGGTGGTGGGGGGTCCGTTTGGTCCGAAATGATGACCGCCCGGCGGCGACCGGGCGGTTTCCAGCACGCTCGACAGGCAAGGGTCATCCTACCGCTTCGCTCCGCCTGCGAACGCTTCTGGTTCTCGTGACTGTGTGAAGTTTGCCGCTTCGCCGGCAAGAGGCAAGGCTAGGAGCGCTCCCTCCGCTCGCCCGCGCCTGGCGTTCGATCGTACCGGCGAAAGCTATAGGGGAATACATGGCGAGCGTCCGCTCCATACCGGACGAACTCGACTAGCCGCCAGTGGGAGTGATTCCACGCCGGAAAGCGAACGTCTCCCTCGACAGATGCGTGCACCATCGTGAGGTAGATTCGCTCAGCCTGCACGAGTGCGGATCGGTAGAGCTCGGCACCACCCACCACGAAGACCTCGTCCTCCCCTTCGGTCAACGCGAGGGCGTCGTCGAGCGTGTGTGCCACCTCTGCGCCGGGTGCTCGAAAGTCTGGATTCCGGGTAATCACAATGGTCCGACGCTCGGGCAGCACGCGGCCGATCGATTCGAAGGTGCGCCGCCCCATCAGGATGGAGCGGCCGGTGGTCAGGGCCTTGAAGCGCTTGAGATCGTTAGGAAGATGCCATGGCAGGGCATTGTCCCGTCCAATCACGCCGTTCTCGGCCATGGCCACGAGGAGCGACAAGGCTATACGGCCACCTCCGCACGGATCGCGGGATGCGGCTCGTACCCTTCGACCGCGATATCGTCGTACGTGTAGTCGAAGATCGAGGCGACATCCGCCCTGAGCCGGAGCGTCGGCAGGGGACGCGGGTCACGACTGAGCTGAAGTTCCACGGCCTCGAGATGATTGCGGTAGATGTGAATATCTCCAAACGTGTGGACGAATTCCCCCGGTTCGAGATCCGTCACCTGTGCGATCATGGCGCAGAGGAGCGCATAGGATGCGATGTTGAACGGCACCCCGAGAAAGAGATCAGCACTCCGCTGATAGAGTTGGCAGGAGAGC
>JABDII010000505.1 GCA_013003805.1 Gemmatimonadales bacterium | reverse complement strand
CACGTCGGCCGATCGCTCTCAACCCTGGTTCTGGAAATCGCTGATCAAGACGACGTTGCGGTTGGGCAAGCGGGACTGGTCGAGTAGCTGCCGGGCGACCTGGAGTGCCGGTGCGAACCGGGTTCGGCCGGCGCCCGGCGTGAGGCTGTCCAGGGCGAGCCGAAGGACGGTCGGGTCGGACGTGCCTTCCACTGCGAGGCTCGCGTCCTCCGCGAAGGTGACGACCGACGCCCGGTCTTCCGGGCCTACGGCGTCGGTGACGGCCCGCGCGGCGGCGACCGCCCGTTGCCAGTGATCCCCGTAGCCCATGCTGTAGGAGCGATCGATCAGCAGCACCGTTTCGGTTCCTCCGGCGCCCGCGCCTCCGACGCCGCCCACCCGGTCCAGCAGTGGCCGGGCGAATGCCAACGCGAGCAGCACCAGGGCCAGGCACCGGGCCAGAAACAGTGGCCAATGTCGAATGCGCTGTCGCCGCACCGCGCGGTAGGGAACCTGATCGAGGAATCGGAGGGAGGGGAACCGGACGACCTCCCGACGGCTGCGATGGGTGAGGTGCACCAGGATCGGGATGGCTAGCGCAGCCAAGGCGGCGAAGAAGGCCGGAACCAGGAACGACAAACCCACTTAGCGAACCCTCGCCATGCGGTGCCGCCGGCTCAGGTAATCGAAGAGCGCATGGTCGAGCGGCTTCGACGTTTCGATGAGACAATAGTCGATCCTGTTCTCCCCCATCCGCCGGTTGAGCTCGGCCACATGCTCCTGCATGAGGCCGCGGTACCCCTCTCGGACCCGAGTCGGAACGACGGGGATGCGTTCACCAGTCTCGAGGTCCTCGAACTGGGTCGCGTCTTCAAAGCTGAATTCGACCTCGGTCGGATCGAGCAGATGGAACACGATGAGATCGTTTCCTCGGAGTCGGAGCCGGTTGATCGCCCGCACCACGCCGTCCGGCGGCTCGTACAAGTCCGAGAGAAGGATCAGAATGCTCCGGCGGCGGATACTCTCGGCGATGCGACGCAGCGGGAGCTCCAATTCTCCAGGCCCACCCGGCGTGATCCGGTCGATCGAGTGCAGGATGGTATCCAGCCGGCGGCCGGTTGGCGGAACTTGGGTGACGACGTCTTTGTCGAAGGTGACCAGGCCGACGCGGTCACGCTGATGATACGAGAAGTACGCCAGGCAGGCGGCCAGGTAGCGGGAGTAGTCGAGCTTGGTGATCTCCTGGCTCCCGTAATCCATGGACGCGGAGATGTCCATCAGGATGCTGATGTTAGCGTTGGTCTCCGCCTCGAATTCTTTCACATACAGGCGATCCGTCCGACCGTACACCCGCCAGTCGATGCGGCGGATGTCATCGCCCGGCATATAGGCGCGGTGCTCGGCAAAATCCATCGAGACGCCGAGATGGGGCGATTGATGGAGGCCAGAGACGAACCCGTCCACCACCGTCCGTGCCAACAGATCGAGCCGGTCGATCCGGGCCAAGACCTTCGGGTCGAGGAACCGGGTCGTCACAATCCGGAGGACGGTACCGGCACGGCTTCCAGGAGTTGATCGATGAGATCGTCCGGGGTGATCCGTTCGGATTCGGCGTAGAAATTGGTCAGGACCCGGTGGCGGAGCACCGGATGGGCGAGCGCCTTGATGTCTTCGAACGTGACATGGTGGCGCCCCTGCGTGAGCGACCGAGCCTTGCCTCCCAAGACCAAGTACTGAGCCGCCCGCACGCTCGCACCGTAGGAGACGCACTTCTGGATGATATCCGGGGCGCCGGGGCTCTTGGGCCGGCTATGGCGCACCAAGGAGACGGCATACTGGAGCACCGGGTCGGAGACCGGCACCAGGCGGACCAAGCGTTGAAATGCCACCAACGCGGGCCCATCCACCGCATGCTCGAACTCCGGGTCGAGAATCGCCGTGGTGCTCCGCACGACTTCCATCTCCTCTTGTTCAGGGAGATGGTCCATCGTGATGTGGAACATGAAGCGGTCGAGCTGCGCTTCGGGCAACGGGTAGGTGCCCTCCAGCTCGATCGGATTCTGCGTCGCGAACACGAAGAAGGGTTCATCCAGGGTGTACGTCCGGCCCTGGACGGTCACTCGGTGCTCCTGCATGGCCTCGAGCAGGGCGGCCTGGGTCTTCGGAGGCGTCCGGTTGATCTCGTCGGCCAGGACGATGTTGCTGAAGATGGGACCCGGCATGAACACCATTCGCCGCTCCCCGGTCTCGGGGTCCTCCTGGACCAGATCGGTTCCGATGATGTCGGAGGGCATGAGGTCTGGAGTGAATTGGATGCGGGAGAACTTGAGGTCCAATACGCGCGCGATCGTCTGAATGAGCAGCGTCTTGGCGAGTCCGGGAACCCCCACGATCAGGCTGTTACCACCCGCGAGTAGCGTCAGGAGAACCTGTTCGACGACGGCCTCCTGCCCGACGATGAGCTTGTGAATCTCGGAGAGAATCTTGTCTCGGCCCGTCTTGAGCTGGCGCGCCAGCGCGAGGT
>JABDII010000494.1 GCA_013003805.1 Gemmatimonadales bacterium | reverse complement strand
GCCACAGCCCGCGAGGGTTACTGGTCCTAGGCAGAGGTAGCCCTGTTCCATGAAGCAGCGAGTGTGATCCCACGGCACGCCTTGCTTGAAATCCACTGACTCGAGCATTCTCTTGATCTCGCCCCCTGCAGCCTTCTCTTCCCGCTTCAGCGGACACTCATCGCACACGCTTCGCTCCGGCAGCTCGAAGGGCTTCCCCTCGAGCAACCCGGTGAGCGCGGTCACAATGAGGTCGGGATTCGTTGGGCAGCCTGGAATACGGACATCGACATCAACGACCTCATCAATGGCGTAGACTCTATCCAACAACGGCGGGAGATTGTCCGTGGGTGTATCAGCGGACTCCGTGGTCTTCGAGTCCCGGTACACCTTCTGGTACAGGGCCTCGAGCGGAAACATGTTCGCGAGGGCTGGTATGCCTCCATAGCATGCGCACGAACCGAGAGCGATCAGTGTCTTGCACTTCTTCCGCATCTCTTCCGCGACGTGTTTCTCCTTTTCGTTTCTGATGCCACCTGAAATGATCCCGACATCTGCCTCCGGGATCTCGAGTTCAGCCCGCTCCCCGGTTTGTCCGTAGTACTTGTGATCCATCAGGACCGGTATGTGGACAAACTCCAGTTGGGGGAGCAGGTCCAGGAGCGGCTCGCCTATGTCGAGGATGGTCACCTCGCATCCTCCACAGATGTTCAGCCACTCCTCGGCCACCTTGACTGGCATAATCATCTCCTCCTTCTCCACGAAACCCACAGTGTCACGCACGATTGCTGCTTCGCTCGCTGAGTAGTCGATCGACCTTCTCGAGAAGCGCCTGCGGTTCGATAGGCTTCTCTGCGTACTCGTCCACGGGCAGGAACGTGGGATGCACCGGCTCGCCGGGGAAATCGAACCCCGTCTGCTCCCGCATCGATGTCAGCATGAGGATCGGTATCCTGCTGTACCGAGAATCCTGTCGTATCGTCCTCGCGAACACGATCCCCTCGGCCCCCGTTCGCATCATGATGTCTAGGACGATCAGATCGGGGGTCCTTTCTTTCAGCCGCGCCAGCGCATCGTCCGTGTTATGAGCGACGAGCACCGCGTAATCCTTGGTTTCGAGAATCGTCTTCGTGATCTCTACAAAGTCGGGGTCATCATCGATGACCAGAATGCTCGAGGCAGTCATGTCACCTTCGCCGGTATCGAGACAGTTACGGTGGTCCCAGTTCCCAGTTCACTCTCGAGGTCGATCTTACCCCCATACTTGTCGACGACGTTCTTGACAATGGAGAGTCCTAGTCCCGTGCCCTCATAGAGGTACGGCGTGACGTTCTCTCCCCGGTAGAACTCCCTGAAGCAGTGCGGCAGATCGGACCCCGGTATGCCAATGCCGGTATCGGACACCGTGAGGACCGCGTCACCGTTCTGTTGCCCGACCGCGACGCGCACGCTCCCGTGCGGTGTGTAGTGCACGGCGTTACTCAGAAGGTTCGCTACGGCAAACTCAAGGTCCCGGCAGGTCGCGAGCACGTAGATGGGGGGCGATGCCACATCGAGTGACAGTGTGAGGCCCTTCTGCTCTGCGAGGTGAGCGAACTGCTTCACACACGCCGCCGTGACCGCGGCCAAGTCCACCGATTCCACCACTCGCGGACTTCGATCCTCCAAAACAGCTGCGATGTCGAGGAGGTCGTTCACGGTCGCCAGCAACAAACCACACTTCCTATCGGCGCGATCGAGCTGCTGCTGTTGCTTGGGTGTCAGCTCTCCAACGACCTGACTGGTGATGAGCCTCAAGAAACTCTGCATGCCGGCAACCGGAGCTCTGAGGTGGTGAACTACGGTGCGGATGAATTCGAGTCTTCGTCTGTCAGCCTCCCGCAAGCGTTCGTTGGCAGTTTCCAGCTCACTCGTCGCTATTCTGACTTTGTCCTCGAGCTGTTGATTCCAACGCGCATGCTGGTCTCCTGCCCGCTTCAGTTTCGCGGTCATAGCGTTGAAGGCAGCGGAGAGTTGGGCGAGCTCGTCCTGGCCGGATACCGTGATTTGGGAGTCGAGATCACCCTCAGCAACCCGAACGGTGCCATGAAGCAGCCGCCGCACTGGTCGTCGGACGAAGCGTTGGAGGACGAACGCGACGCCCAGCCACGCGAAGAGGATCGCGAGGCCGCCAGACATCACGGCGGCGCTGCGGACACGCTGGATGGCGCGGTCCACGCCCTCCAGTGACGACACGGCATCGAGGACGCCAAGGACTTCTTGGTTCTGATCGTGACATTCGTAACAGGGTGGAGCATTGTAGATGGGAGTTATGACGGCGAGCCTACGCAGTCCGTCCGTGCCACGAAAGATCCTCCCCCGTTCCAGGGTTGGCGGCTGTACATGGGGCTGACCGTCGTCATGACACTTGATACACATCTCATGGGTCATGTCGACCCTGTGGTTGATCTCGGATCGTGTCGTGGAGAGGGCAATTGTCCCTTCTTTGTCGAACAGCCGGATCGTGGTGAGTTCACCCTCTTGAACAAACCCATCGAGGATGTTGATGATCTCGGTCGCTCGATGAGCGACCATCTCGGGCTGGATGCTTCTCGCAGCAAGATCGCTGATCCGACTGGTATGCAACGTGGTATTCCGCAGGAGTTGCCGCTCGTGCGTGCCAGCCGTGAAGGCTAGCAGCAACGCGATCGAGGCGATCAAGATAGCGCCGACCACCGCCATGACCTTGAACTGCAGAGAGTACCACACCCGCCGATTCCCTTCCGGCCAACAACGAATAGATCTCTTTCCTCACCCCTCGTCTACAGCTGCCGCACTGATGACCCGTCGGCTATACACGAACACTTTCCCCTCTTCGCAACACACCCGAACGTCGAAGCCGTTCGCCGTATACTCCTTCTCAACCTCCCTTCCCTGGGCCTCGCGCTCGTATTCCGTCCCGTCCCACATGTACTTCTTGCCTTCGAAAAAGCGCGCTCTGTGTGTCATGTCTCACCGCCTAGGCAGCTTCAACCTTGTACGGGCTCGGTCCGAGCTCGCGTAAGGCGTCGCTCATCTCCTGGACGACTTCTGCGAATCTCGGGCCCTCCGAGGCAGAGACCCATTCCATCCGGAATCGCTCCGGTTCGATCCCGAAATCCTCCAGCATCAGCTCGATAGCTTCCTTGCGGTTCGCAGCGCACACATTGCCTTCGAGATAATGACAGTCCCCCGGATGGCACCCACACATCAGCACCCCATCGGCACCCTTGGTCAGCGCGTCGATGACTAGGTTCGGATGCACCATCCCGGAACACATCACCCGGATGATGCGCACGTCGGACGGATACTGAAGGCGGCTAATGCCGGCGAGGTCGGCTCCGGCATATGAGCACCAGTTGCAGCAGAAAGCGATGAGGATCGGTTCAGGACCTTCGCTTGCCATGCTCAACGAACTCCTTCCTCAGGCCTCCACTAATGCGGCGTCGACCATCGCACTCAGCTGGTCGAGCCGGAAGTTGCGAATGAATATCCCTTGCTTGGGACATGTGGCTTGGCAGACGCCGCAGCCCTTGCAGAGCGCCGCATCTCTGTCAACGGCCTTCTTGATGTTGCCGTTGTACATGTATTCGATCAGCGTCAGTGCGTTGAACGGACACGGGTCGATACAGTAGGCGCAGCCGTCACAGTTGTCATCGACCAACTCTGAAATGGTGGCGTCCAGGGCGATTTCGTCTTGCGAGAGGATCGTCGCCGCCTTGGCGGCCGCCGCCTGTGCTTGGGCAATGCTTTCCTCGACGGACTTCGGCGAGTGCGCGAGGCCACACATGAAGACGCCCTCGGTGGCGAAGTCCACGGGCCGCAGCTTCATGTGGGCCTCGAGGAAGAACTTGTCTTGGTTGAGGGCCACCTTGAAGAGTTTCCCGACCTCCTCAGCATCCCCTCGCGGCACAATCGCAGGTGCGAGTACCAGGAGGTCGCAGTCGATCCCGAGCACGGCATCCAACACGGGATCCACCGTCGACACCTGCAGGTGTCCGTTCGTCGCGGTGACCTGTGGCTTCTGTTGCTCTTCATAGCGGATGAACCTCACACCCAGGCGTCTCGCGTGGGTGTAGAACTCCTCGAGGAGCCCGTACGTACGGATATCGCGATAGAGCACCTGCACCGCGATGTCAGGATGGATCTCTTTCAAGGCGATGGCGTTCTTCACGGCTTGGGCGCAGCAGACCCGGCTGCAGTAAGGATGCACTTCGTCGCGCGAGCCCACGCACTGGATCATCACGACGGATGCGAGCTTCTGGAGCTCGGGGTCATCGGTGGCAATCGAGGCTTCGAGCTCACGCTGGGTGAGGACGCGAGGATGTTGGCCATAGAGGTATTCGGTGGGTTGATGCTCGCTCGCACCTGTGGCGATAATCGCAACACCGTGCGCAACCTCACTGTGTCTGCCGTTGCACGTGATCGTGGACCGGAAGTTTCCGACCGATCCGTCGACGCTTGCGAGCGTGCTCTCCAGATAGAGATGGATGCGGGGATGTGATGTCACTCGCTGAACCGTCTGGGCGAGTCGCTGCTGAGGATCGGCGCCGTGGAGCAGCCGATGGACATGCCTGAGATTGCCGCCCAGCTCCTTCCCCTGTTCGACGAGGTGAACCGGGAACCCCTGGTCGGCGAGGTTGAGGGCGGCAGTCATCCCCGCCATCCCGCCACCGACCACCACCGCCTCGCTCTTCACTTTCAGCCGGCCCTTCACGAGCGGCTCGAGGAGCCTCGCTTTGGCCACGGCCATCCGCAGGAGGTCCTTGGACTTTCGGGTCGCTCTCTCCGGCTCATCCTTGTGCACCCAGGTGCACTGGTCCCGGATATTCGCCATCTCAAACAGGTATTCGTTGAGTCCCGCCTCACGACACGTGTTTCGGAACAGCGGCTCGTGGGTCCGTGGACTGCACGAGGCAACAACCACCCGATTCAGGTCCTGCTCCGCAATCAGCTCCCTGATTCGTTTCTGGGTATCGGTCGAGCAGGTGTACAGGTTGTCGTCGGCGAACACGACGTTGGGGAGAGTTCGCGCATACTCGACGACGGACGGCACATCGGCGACACCGCCGATGTTCTTGCCACAGTGGCACACGAACACACCGATCCGCGGCTCCTGCCCGCGTACGTCTTTTTCAGGGGGATACTCTTTGCTCGTGACGAATTCGCCGCGTTGCGCCGCCAGCAAGGCCATCGCCGCCGACGCGCTCGCCGACGCTTCCATCACGGTCTCGGGAATGTCCTTGGGCCCAGTGAACGGCCCGCTCGCATAGATGCCGGGTCGTGACGTCTCTACCGGGCCGAACGGCCGCGTTGCGGCAAAGCGATGCTCGGTGAGCCCGATGCCGAAGGTATCAGCGAACTGTTGCACCCCATGGGGAGGTCTGAATCCGGTGGAGAGCACCACCAAATCGAACTCTTCGGTGATCCGCCGCCCGTTGGTCTCATAGGTGATGCGGAGATCCGTCGTCCCGGGAACCTGCTTCACCGACGACGGAGCGCATCGCACGTACTTGACGCCCAACTCACGGGCTCGGTTGTAGTAGGCATCGAATCCCTTGCCGTACGCGCGCATTTCCATAAAGAACACGGTGCAGGCGAGGTCCGGCTCGTGCTCTTTCGCAATGATGGCTTCTTTGGTCGCGTACATGCAGCAGACGGAGGAGCAGTACTTGTGATCGACGTCACGAGAACCGACACACTGGATCCACGCGACCTTCTTCGGAGGTTGGTGATCCGAGGGGCGCACGACCTTCCCAGAGGACGGGCCGCTGGCCGACAGCATGCGCTCGAACTGCAAGGCAGACATCACATTAGCATACCGACCGAAGCCCAATTCCGGCCGAACATCCGGGCTCAGCGGTTCATAGCCGGGTGAGAGAACGATGGAGCCAACGTTGACCTCGGAGGTTTCCGGTTCCTGCGTGAAGTCGATGGCCTCTGCTTCGCACGACTCTTGGCATATGGCACATCCATCCTGGAGGAAGTGGACGCATGCCCTTTCGTCGATCGTCGCGGCGTTCGGCACACCCTGTGGGTAGGGGATGTAGATGGGCGACCGCGATCCCAGCCCGAGGTTGAATTCGGAGGGAATCGGCTTCGGCTCGTTCGCCGTGATGGACGGGAGCATGTTCTTCTGCAGCGGGCAGATGGCGTAACACGCCCCGCACGTCTGACAGACCTCATTGGGCACGGCAAAGGGCGGTAGCACCTCCCGCTTAGCACCCCGGTGCGCGAAGTTGATCGCCGACCTCCCCATGCGCTCCTGACAGACACGCACACACAGTCCACAGAGAACGCAATCCTCGTATTTCTTATTGAACCGTGTTTCGTGCACGCCCATCTGCCGAGCCAAGTCCTGGAGCGGTCGAGAATCGGGACACCTGGCCAGCAGCAATTCCATGATCATCCGGCGGGTCTTGAGCACCTTCTCGGATCGCGTATCGACCTCTATGCCTCCTTCCGCTGGATAGAGGCACGCGGTGACCAGCTTGCTGCGTTTCCTTTTCTTCACTTCGACGAGGCACAGTCGGCATGCGCCATACGGCGACAGGGCAGGATGATGGCACAGTGTCGGGATGTGAATGCCGAGTTGCGTCGCGAGCTCGAGGAGCGTTTGCTCGCGTTCGCGGATGGACACTTCCTGTCCGTCGATGATCAGCGTCGCAGTTGCAGGCGTCGGGTCCATGTCATGACTCCCGGGCCACGGCGAGATCACACCGCAAGCACCGCTTCGCCTGCGACACGGCCACGTCCTCGCCAAAGCACCCTCGCACTTCGGCATACCCTCGGGCGCGCTCGCCCACCGGCAGCCGCGGAGGCTGACGTCGTCCCAGCCCGGCTATTTCCTGGAGTTCTTCATCGGAGAGCTCGGGAGCCTCCACCCGCACCGCTGGACGGGTGACGGCGTACTGCCGTTCGAGCGGGAGTCCTCGCAGTGACCGATGGATGGACTCGGCGGCTTCGCGGCCCCCAGCCATGGCATCGGTCACGGTGGCCGGCCCGGTCGTGATGTCGCCGGCCGCGAATACGCCGGGCGCATCGGTCGCGAGCGTCGATGGGTCTACGCCGACGGTGCCCTGATCGGTTCGGGTGACGCCACCATCCACCGGCTCCAGGAACATCACGTCAGCCGTCTGCCCGATCGCGATGATGACGGTGTCGACCTCGAGCACGGTCTCCGTCCCCTCCTTGAAGGAGGGATTGAAGCTCCCGTCAGGGTCGAAGACGGACAGACATTCCATCATTTCGATGTGCTTGACCCCACCGTGCCCCCCGAGGATCGCCTTGGGACCTCGCGAAGCATGGAAGACGATGCCTTCTTCGACGGCTTCCTCGATCGTTTCGACCCGCCTGACCCCGCCCTCCTCGCCGAGTATCGCCTTGGGACCCTGCGAGGGATGGAAGACTATGCCCTCTTCGAGGGCTTCCTCGATATCCCATGGATGCGCGAGCATGGCGTCTCTGGGCTCGAGAAAGACCATGTGGACTTCTTCGGCGCCCTCGCGCAGGGCCGAGCGGGCGCAGTCGATCCCGACATTGCCTCCGCCGATGATCGCGGTCTTCTTGCCGACACGAACCGGCGTCCCCAAAGCGATATCCCGCAGGAAGGGCACGCCCAGCAGGACACCGTCCAGATCGGCCCCGGCGATGGGCAACTGCTTGCCCTGGTGCATGCCGACGGCCAGCAGCACGGCCTGGTAGTCCTCCGCTCGGAGGTCGTCGATGGTCAGGTCGTGACCGATGCGGACGTTGGTCTTGAGCTCCACCCCCAATGCCAGGATCTTGGCGATGTCGTACTCCAGCACGCTGCGAGGCAGGCGGTATTGGGGTATCCCCACGGCCAGCATGCCGCCGGCGATGGGCAGCGCTTCGAAGATGGTCACCTGGTATCCCATGAGAGCCAAGTCATGGGCAGCCGTCAACCCGGCGGGGCCCGCACCGATCACCGCCACCTTTTCGTACTTCGGCGTCACCGGGGGCTGGGGCGATCCGTTGCCCTGCCGGCGCTCGTAATCCAGCGCGAAGCGTTTGAGGTCGTTGATGGGGACGGCTTCGCCGAACTGGCTAGCCGCGCATCTCGACTGACACGGATGGTGACAGACGCGCCCACAGATACTGGGCAGCGGATTGGTCTTCCGTATGACCTGGGCGGCCTCGAGGTACTTCCCGGTTGCGATCAACGTGAGATAAGCCGGCACGTCCGTGTGCAGTGGACAGATGTGTTGACAGGCGGACGAGACGATCTGCTTGCAGACGGCTGCGGGACACCGCTTGAACCTGATATGCGCTTCGTATTCGTCCCGGAAGTACCTGATGGTGCTGAGCACCGGATTGGGAGCTGATGTTCCCAACCCGCAGAGTGAGCCATTGATGACGGTCTCCGAGACCTCCTCCAGCAGCTCGATGTCGCCTTCTCGACCGTTCCCTTCGGTGATCCGCACTAGAATGTCGTAGAGAGCGTCCAATCCTTCCCGACACGGCACGCATTTGCCACAGGATTCATCTCTGAGGAAATCGATGAAGTACATCGCCACATCCACCATGCAGGTGGTCTCATCCATGACGATCATCCCGCCGGATCCCATCATGGAGCCAAGCTCCCAGAGGCGGTCGTAATCCACCGGGGTGTCGATCAGGCTCTCCGGAATGCAGCCGCCGGAGGGTCCGCCGGTCTGCACGGCCTTAAACCTTCTGCCATCAGGGATTCCGTTACCGATCTCGTAGATGATGTCCCGCAGGGAAATCCCCATCGGCACTTCCACCAGCCCGGTGTTGTTGATCTTGCCGACGAGGGAGAAGACCTTGGTGCCTTTGCTGTCCGGCGTCCCGATGCCGGCGTACCAGGCTGCACCGCGCATCATGATGGCAGGCACGTTGGCCCAGGTTTCGACGTTGTTCAGGTTGCTCGGCTTGGACCACAGTCCGCTCTCGACAGTGTGGATGTACTTGGCACGGGGCTCACCCGCGCGGCCTTCCAGGGACGCCATGAGTGCCGTGGACTCACCGCACACGAAGGCGCCGCCGCCCCGGTTGATCTTGATGGTGAAGTCAAAGCCGGTGCCGAAGATGTTCGACCCGAGGAGGCCACACTGTTGGGCCTGATCGATCGCGGTCTTCAGCCGGCGAATCGCGAGAGGATACTCCGCACGCACATAGATGTACCCCTCGTGCGAGCCGATGGCATAGGCGCCGATGATCATCCCCTCCAAGACGCTGTGTGGATCGCCTTCGAGGATGCTTCGGTCCATGTAGGCGCCAGGATCGCCCTCATCGGCGTTGCAGATGACGTATTTGGGTTCACCCGGCGCGTTCCGGCATGACTCCCATTTGCGGCCGGTGAGGAAACCCCCTCCCCCGCGTCCTTTGAGTCCGGACTGCTTGATCTCCTCGATCACGGCCTCGGGAGCGTGTTGCGTCAGAACCTCGTGCAGGGCGAAGTAGCCTCCGCGGGCGATGTATTCCTCGATGTTGGCCGGATTGATCACGCCACAGTTGCGCATGGCGATCTTATACTGCCGATGGTAGAACGGGAGCTCACCGCAGAGTGGAATCGCCTCGAGGTCCGGATGCAATCCGTCAGTCCGGTACGGGACCGTGACATCCTCAACCAGGAGCTCCTCCGCATCGGTTCGGCCCAGCGCCAACGCTTCCGGCACTCCGCCGTTGGATAGTCCAGCCACCAATGCCCGTGCCTTCTCCGGCGTCACCTGGTCGAACGTGATGCGGGTTTGGCCCGGAATCACGATATCGACGAGCGGTTCCTTCTGGCAGAAGCCCGCGCAGCCCGTCTCGGTCACCACTACGTCGAGGTGCCGAGTAGCGACTTCGTCCGTGATGGCGTCGAGGACGGCCTGTGCGCCGGAGGCCAAGCCGCAGGTCGCCGTGCCCACGATGATGCGCGGCGTATCAGTGAAGAGGAATCGCTCTCCTTCCTGTTTAACCCGGATCAAATCGTCTCGTGTGTGTATTTGCATCCGTCGATCCATGGTCCAATCTCGGTTGCTATGCGCACTCCCCAATCAATGCCGCCACGGTGTCGGGGCGCAGGCGCGCGTGCGTCTTCTCTCCCACCACCACGCAGGGAGACAGCGCGCAGCAGCCGAGACACCGCACCGTCTCGAGGCTGAACTGCAAGTCCTCGGTCGTTTCCCCCGGACCGATGCCGAGGTGTTGCTCGAGACTTTCCAGGATCCGTGCCGAGCCCCGGACGTGACAGCTGGTACCGGTGCACACGTTTACGGTGTGCTTGCCCCTGGGCGTCAAGCTGAAGGCGTTGTAGAACGTCGCGACCTGGAATACCTGCGATAGGGGCACGTCCAGCTTGCGAGCGACGTACCGGAGGATCTCCCCAGGGAGGTACCGGTATTCCTCGTTGATGTCTTGTAGCACGGGCATCAGAATGCCGTGCTCCCCCCGATACCGATCGACGATGTCATCTACCCGTGCCTGATCGACGGGCTCGAGATCGGCTTCGAGACGGTCCGGAACGGGGTACACCATGTTGAAGACGGGACAGTTCTCGATGCAGATGCCACATCCGGTGCATCGGTCGATATCGACATATCTCGGCTGCTCGCGGATGGTGACCGAAAAATCCCCGGCGGCGCCACTCACGTCGGTGACCTCTGCCAGGGTACGGATGTCGATATCCGGGTGTCGACCGACGTCCACTAAGCGCGGCGCCAAGGTGCACATCGCGCAATCGTTGGTCGGGAACGTCTTATCGAGCTGTGCCATCACCCCGCCAATGGACGGCCCTCGCTCGATGAGGTGGACCTTGAAACCAGCATCCGCGAGGTCCAGCGACGCCTGCATCCCCCCAACACCGCCTCCTACGACCAAGACGGCACCGACTTCTTTCGTGGCTCGCTCAACCATAGGCCGCTCCTCGCGCCGGCTCCGTCACGGGCGCGACGCTCTCGAGCACGGCGTCGACTCCTACCAGGTGTTTGTGCAGTCCCAGACGCTTCGGTGATATGCCGAAGGCCAGCCCCATGAGCTGTGTGAAGTAGAGCACCGGGAGGCCGTAGCGCGTCTCGTAGCGCTCCTCGACCTCTGCCTGTCTCGCGTCGAGGTTGGCCTGACACAAGGGACATGCCACGGCGATCGCGTCTGCGCCCACTCCTCTCGCTTCCTCGAGAATGTCGTGTGTCAACTTCAGCATGATGTCCGTTTCGGTCATCGCGAGGGCCCCACCACAGCAATCCGTCTTGCAGGACCAGTCCAGGGTTCTTATCCCAAGGAACCCCAGCAGTCGATCCATGCTGGATGGCGTTTCACACTCGTCGAACTGCATGACCTTCGGTGGTCTCGTAAGCAGACACCCGTAGTAGCACACGACGGCGAGTTCGCTCAGGTCGTGCGTGGTCGCCTCCGCGATCTCTGGACCCAACGCTCCGAGGATCTCCAGCGGATGAATGACGCTGACGAGTTCCGGGATCGGCCCATCCACCACCGCTTGCAGCTGGCGGTGGAGCTCGGGATCCCGCTTGGCTTCGTAGAGCGAGGTGCGCAACCGTGCGAAGCAGGCGGCGCACGGGGCCGTCACCTCGGTCAGGCCCATCTGTTCCGCCAGGGAGAGGTTCTTCATCGGAAGGGCGTGCGACAGGAGCCGGGAGGTGGAGTGCGCCGGGGACGTCCCGCAGCAAATCCAGCCTTTCACCTCCCGGAGATCCACCTCGAGGACATCGCACACCGCCCGGAACGACATGTCGTACTCGGCGGCCGTCGAGTGCAGCGAGCAACCGGGGTAGTAGGCGTACGTCGTGGTCATTTCCGGTCACCCTCCCCGGATGCGCCGCGGGCGCGCTGGTTCTCGAGCTTCCGGACACGATCGAAGATCTTCCGCGCGGTTCGCGCACCGCTGAAGCTGGGGAACAGCTTCAGTTTGCCCTTCCGCAGCATCCGCATCCCGAGCCCGGTGTCCTTGAACAGCTCCCGGGTTCGTCGCTTCAGGCCCACGATCATCCCGAGCTCGAACAAGCGCCCGTGCAGCCGGATGCTGCCCAGCGCCGCCTGGTAGAATGCCGCCACCCGAGGCACGGTGGGCTTCACCCGGCGTCGGAGGACGATGGTCTTCACCGTGTCCATGACACCAGCGATGTCGACGTCCTGAGGGCATCGCGTGGTGCAGGTTTCGCAGGAGGCGCAGAGCCAGATGGTCTTGCTGTTGAGGACGAGGTCGTCGAGGCCGAGGCGGGTGGCATGAATGAGCTGAAAGGGCGAGTAGTCCATCGCGTACGAGACGGGACAACCAGCCGCACATTTCCCGCACTGGTAGCAGAGGTTCACGTCTTGACCGCTCTCGCGGAGAACCGCCTCGGCCAAGTCCGCGTGCGTCGGAACCATGAGTACGGCGTCCGTCATGGCGTATTCACCTTCACGCTCCTGTCCTGCCGAGCGCGCTTGGTTCGGGACTTCCGGGCCGAGAGCAAGTGACACCGGCAGCGAGGGGCTTCGCGCAACAGGCAGGTCCGCCGGAAGTGCATCCCGCACCGGAAGCAGACCTGGTCCGGGGCGTCTTCGTCTTCGATGATGCCCAGAGATAGCTGGTCCAACAGCCGAGCCGTACTGCGCAGCTGCTCCGGGGGGAATTCGGCGAAGATCGCTTGGAGTTGTTGGTGGATGGCGCAGTCGTAGGCCGTGAGTACCTGACGCCCCGCGTCGGTCAGGGAGAGCTCAACGGCCCGTCGGTCTCCCGTCGATTCGACCCGACGTACCAAGTGGTCACGCACCAGTTGGTCGACCGCCTTGCTGGCGGCCGGGCTACTCACCCCAAGAAAAGCCGCCACCTCGCTGATGGAGTGGCCGTCGGTGAGTGCGATCAGATGGAGCAACTCGAGGTGGGTGAACCGGAACGAGGGTCGGGCAAGGGTACGAACCTGCCCTACGAGCAGGTTGTTCACCGCCGACGAGAAGACGTGAACGCTTCCCAGAAGGTCGTCGATGAACTCAACCTGGTCGGTGCACTCGACCGGGTTGCCTTCATTCATGTTGCCCGCCCTGCCAATCACCCTGGCAGGTTGGCTCCGGCCAGGGCGACCCCGGCAGTTGCCTTGCTTGTGATTCTTTTCACAAGCGCCAGTTAAATGTTAACCCGGTTTTCCTTTCCCGCAATGCGCTTCACGGAACTTTCTCGCCGGTTTCACACACTCTTTAGCCGTGAGCGAAGGACGAGTAGCTGGGGAGAGTTTTTCGCTCCGCATAAATCGGGAGAGGGTGGGTCGTATTGACTTTAGGAACAGTGCTCGCTTCTGGACCGCGCAGAGACACTCCGCACAACTCAGTTATAGAGGAGCGACGCTTCGAACTCAAATGGGAAGACATGATGCGGGTTTCTCTGGGCCATGCACGACAATGCGAGCATCCCACGTGATTCCGGCGCCGATGATGGAAGCCCCACTCTGAGCAATGCTCCAGCGGGGCTTCATATATGAAGTGGGCCTGGGCTGATTTGAACAGCCGACCTCACGCTTATCAGGCTGCCAGCGGCGGGTGGGAATACGACCTGATGTGGTTCACCATGTGCCTCGTGATCGCCGTCACGGGCGGCGGCTCGATTGCCTTGTGGCCGATTCTGTGAGGCGTGGAAGGCAAGGCCCTCCGTGAACTAGAACGTCGCCGTCAGGCGGGTGACTACCATCCGGCCGATCTCCGGCGCCCCGAGGAACTCCACGTGCCGGTTGTCGAATAGGTTGTACCCGGCAAGATCGAGAAATAGATCCTGGGCCCACGGCAACCGGTACCGGACGTGTGCGTCGACGACCTGGTACCGATCGACCGTGCCCTGGTACACGCCGGACACGACCGGGAACGATGACACGGCTCGGACCTGGACCCCGAGACTCAGCCCTGACGGTTCGTGGGTGTAGTGGACCTCGACCGCTCCCTTCGTGGTCGGACCGTTCAGGAGGTAATCCGTAAACCGGTTCACTTTGGGGATAGAGTCGTCGCTCACGAGTGAAATGAAGCCACGCAGCCGGAGGGCGTCTGTGATCCACGATTCCACCGAGAGGTCGGCGCCGTAGAGGGTGGTACTCCCTCCCTGCCGGTTGAAGATCAGGATGTCGGTTGGAT
>JABDII010000549.1 GCA_013003805.1 Gemmatimonadales bacterium | reverse complement strand
GCTTTGGCACGGTTCATCCCTGCGGCAACCGGGATACCGCGATAGTCGAGCTGGAGGGCATAGGAATCGGCGAGCCCGGTGTGGGCCAAGGCATAGCCCGTATCCTCCTCTATCGCGAGCTCGAAATGCTTCACGGCCTCGCCGAGACCGTCCACGCCGCGCCGGTTCCAGTGATAACGGCCGCGGAGGTAGTGGTTGTACGCGGCGAGATTCTCGGTGTATCGCTTGGGCACCGGCTCTCCGACGTCGCCGACCAGCGTCCGGCGGAGGGTGGCGACGATGGTGCGCGCAATCTCATCCTGCACCTGGAAGACGTCGCGGAGCTCGCGGTCGTAGCGTTCCGACCAGAGATGGCGGCCATCGGCCACATTCGTCAGCTGGGCCGTGATGCGGAGCTGGTCGCCCGCCTTCCGCACCGTTCCCTCGAGCACCACCGCCACGTTCAGCATTGCGCCGATCTCCCGCACGTCTCGCCCGCTTCCCTTGAGGGCGAAGGCTGACGTGCGCGACGCGACTTGCAGCCGGTCCACCTTCGCGAGGGCGTTGATCAACTCGTCGGTAATGCCGTCGCTGAAGTATTCGTTGTCCGGATCGGAACTGGTGTTCACGAACGGAAGCACAGCGACCGCGCGCTGGACGCCGACATCACCGAGGCCGCGAAGTGCTGCCGTGCCAGACGCGGGAGCGGCCAGCGCCTCGGCGAATTCGAGCGACGTGCCGTACCGGTCGCTCGGTTCCTTGGCCATCGCTTTCGCGATGACTTGGTCTATCTGCATTGGCACGTCTGGCCGTTTGGATCGCAGCGACGGCGCGGGCTGCGTCGCGTGGAGCGCCATGGTCGACCGGACGTTCACCCCCGCGAAGGGCGGCTCTCCGACCAGAGACTCGTAGAGGACGCACGCCAGACCGTAGAGATCGGTCCTGCCATCCAGCTTACGTTCCGCGGTGGCCTGCTCGGGGCTCATGTACGCCGGGGTCCCCACCGCGAGACCGCCTTCCGTCAAGGCAACCTCACCGTCGCCTGCCGCTGACGTCGCCTTGGCGATGCCGAAATCCGCGATCACCGGCTGATCTTCGCTCAGGAGGATATTTTCGGGCTTGATGTCGCGATGGACCACATCGCGTCGGTGGGCATAATCCAGCGCCAATGCCACGGCACGGGCGATCCGCACCGCTACCTCGATGGGAAGTCGGACCTCGCGGTCCATCAGATCACGCAGCGACCCGGCCGGGACGAACGGCATGACGTAGTAGAGGAAACCACCGTCGTGGCCCGAGTCGTACAGCGGCAGGATGTGGGGATGTTGCAGTTGGGCGGCGATCTCGATCTCGCGCAGGAAACGCTCGGCCCCCACCTCGGCGGCCAGCTCAGCGCGCAGCACTTTGATCGCGACCTTCCGGTGGTGCTTCAGGTCTTCAGCCTGATACACGGTGGCCATCCCGCCACTCCCAATCGTGCGCTCGATCGTGTAGCGGCCGGACAGTGCAACCTTGAGACGCTCCAGCTCCGTGGGCACCCGACAGACTCCTCAACCGGACTCCCTGAGGATAGACCGGAGAGAGCGATCAGGCTACCGGAGGATGAACCCCGTATCTCTGCCGGAGTCGCCGGGTTTCGAAGGCAAGGGTCGAGCAGGCGGTGAGAAGAACCACGGCGCCGAGGATCACCACGAGCCGCAGCAGCGGCTCCCCAGCCTCCAGTCGGTCACGGGTCAGCCGGACCAGGGTTCGCACCCACTCGAGGGCGCCAAGCAGGAGTGCCATTTGGACCAGGCGGGCCGCCCAGGGGCGCCGTACGAAGAGCACAGCGAGCAAGACAATGATTGCCGCTACCATTGGAGCGCTTCCCGCGCGCAGGAAATGGGCTCCGAGCAGGAGCAGGCTGAGGATGACGGGAATGAGCGGCAGCGGGGAGTCCTTCAGTTGGCCGGGTTCAATCCAACGTTGGGATCGGGGAACTCGACGAAGGCGGGCCGCCACGTGTCCGGGTCCCCAACTATGCCATGCGAATAGCTGACAATCTCCATCCTCTCCGGAGTCACGGCGATGAGGAGATACGTGGCCTCACGGTCCGGATAGAACCGCCCCCATTCCGGCTTCCATCGCCTTGCCTTCTCGGCCGGATCATCCACGAGTCGGGCCACGCCGTAGATCGTGACATAGCCGTCCGTGTCCGGTGCGGGGTAGTAGAGGGTGACGCGCGGATCGTTCTCGATCTCTTTGACTTTTCTCGTCTGACGGTTCGTCCCGAACCAGATGACCATGTCCTCATCGGGTGCGAATGGGTCCATGGTCCTGACGCGAGGGTGGCCGGACTCATCCAGGGTGACAAGAGCGCCGTAGCGGCTGGCCTCGATGATGTCGCGCGCGGCGGCGATAAGCGTGTCACGCGACGAGGCCAACTCGCCGGCCTCTTGGGCGTGGAGCGCGGGCAGCGGGCTCAGCCACGACCCGGCCGAGCATACCAAGCAGAGTGCTATGGACTTCGTTATCACGGGCATGGTTCCTCAGTCACTTCCGACGTCATGGCGGGTTACGTCCACATGCTCCCCTCGAACATGACGAAGGTAATCACGAAGAGGAGGGCTAACATCACCGCTATCAGGATCCAGGAGACCGCGCTCCAGGGCTTGTCGGACATCCCCAGCGAACGGGCAACCGGGCGACATGTGCGGAGAATACCCCGCCTGATTCGAGCCGTGAACCGGGCGAGGCTTCTGGCAGGGTGCGTGCCGATGCCTTCGACGAGCTGTCCCGTTCGCGGGAAATGGTTCGAGAGAACGTGCATTGCAGTATCCTGGCGCTCAATCACTCACGCCATTTCACCATCTTCGCCTCGGCCAGCACACCCTCGAGATCGTTGAACTTGATCCCCTTCGGTTCGAACGGCATCAGTGGCAGGTCGATCTCACTCGTACTGCCTCGCACTTCGACGCGCAACCTTGCCCACCGATCGTCGCCTAGGTCGACCGACACCGGGATGAACACTCGAAAATCCTCCGGTACGTCCTGCTGCTCGACCCGCAAGGTCATGCGGTACTTCCCGCCATCGACCTGCTCGGACCGGTAGGCCACCCGATACTTCGGGATGGCGGCCCCGTTCACCCACTGGTCGAAGAACCACTTCATGTTTCCCCCGACGTGGCGCTCCACAACGCGTCGAAAGTCCTCCGTGCTCGCCTGCTTGCCCCGGTATTGGGTGTAGAAGTCCCGCATCATGTCGGTAAACGGGTCCTCGTTCATGGTCCGGAGATCCAGCATCAGCACCCGGAGCATGTGCAAC
>JABDII010000374.1 GCA_013003805.1 Gemmatimonadales bacterium | reverse complement strand
AACGTTTTAAACTCCGCATCAAAAGTTTGTGCAAAATCCGCGCTTGTCTGCTCGATAACCGACCCAGTAACTCTATATGTTGCATAGAATTACAAGCCCGGCACCGAACGCGCGTTCGAGGGTGTCGGCCTTGCGTCGCATTCTTGTCGCTTGTATAATGGGCGCGCTTCAAAAAAGCACTGCTGCTCTAAGGGATGAAAAATGGGAGTCCACCGCAGGGCAGCCCTTTCCGATAAATTTGTAATTCTGACAGCCATTATTTGGCGAGGCCGTAGTATGCCCGAACCGGAAGGACCGAACCGAATGAAGGTATCACGCTCAGTCACTCTCGTGGTGAATCTACCGTGCGAGTTGGCAGACGAAGTCGAGCGTGTGCAGCAGGACGATCCGGAGTTCATAGAGAAGGTATTAACGTATGGACTCGTCCGGCGAGCGGTGTTCGCTCGTCTGCAGGGGGTCAAGGCCCTGCATCGACCGTCTGCGCCAACTGCGGAGTCGACTCTCGAGTCGTCTCTGGAGCTGACGTAGGCGGTCGGCCCTCCCCGGGTTCCTTCACCCGACCTAAAGGCTGAGACGCCGGCGCTGGCAGCCGATGCTTGACCGTCCGCGGCGCTGTCGCTAGCATGGGGTGCGCAGGTGGCCTCGTTGCGTCTTCGCGATGTGGCCGTCCTTGTCGGGAGGAGGGGAGTATGGCGCGGCGCACGGGAAAGGGCGAGCCGCGGAAGCCCCAACAGCGAGGTTCTGAGTCGGAGGAGGTGCTCCGGGCTAAGTACCTCGACTACTGCTCCGCTCGACTCTGTGACGTGTTCATGGAGCTAGAGGAGGAGCGGGTCTTCGAGCTCGCCAGGGCGGTGGAGCAGAAAAAGGGAGTCGCTCACGGCGCTCTCAATTTGCGGGATCTCGCCAGTCTAGTCGTCGAGCAGTTGCTGGGAGACATCGCACTCCCCGATTTCGATTCTTGGGCCGAGGACTATCGGCGTCATCCCGAACAATACGACCCCTATCTGCTGGGCCTCTGGAAGGGGAGTGTCACCGTTAGCAGCAAGTAGGGTTAGTGTAGTAGGGAGCGAAGTGCTGCCGTTGAAAACGGGTCGGGTGGCATCGCGCCTCCCGACCCGTCGTCCTTGGCTGTTGGAATCTCAGCTCTCACCGCCCGCCGGCGGCAGGAACATGGCGTCGTCGACGTCCGGGTTGATCTCGACGTCAGAAATAATCAACTGTTTTCTCGTCACGCCCCGCTCGTCGTAGTACGTGCGCGTACCGACATACGAAAGTGGGCCGGCCTCGCCGAAGTCGGTCCACTTGGTTCGGCTCACGTTGGTGCGACCCTCCTCGATGTAGTGTACCTCCACTGGAAAGGGAGAGCCTTCTTCGAAGTAGTAGAAGTAGCGATCGGAGTGTATTCCGACACCTTCGCCGAAGGAAACCATCACACCGGCGTAGCCTGTGGAGTCGGCGGGAATGTACCTGAGGTTGACGCCCGGGTCTCTCAGCTTGTAGGGAAGACCGATCCAATACATCACGTCGCCTGCGACGTACAGAACCTCCGCGGTGGCTTTGTGGTCCGGGGGCAGCGGCTCGCCGTTGAGCGTCGCCCAGATCGTGCCACGCCCGTCGTGGGCTTGCACGTAGTGACCCTCCGCCTCGTCGCGCTCGATGCGAGCCCGCTGGGGCCGCTTCTCGCCCCAGACGAAGCGAGGCCGCCGGCGAACCTCGGTGCCGCTGGAATCGAACCAGACGGTGGTGACCGTGTAGCGCAGGTCGTGCACCTGCTTCCAGGCACCGGCTCCTCCTGCCGCTTCGATCCAGCCATCGACTAGCTGATCGGCGGGGCCGGGCGGCTCGCCACGGCAGCCCGAGACGGCGGCTGCGAGGAGCAGGGCGATCAAGGTACTGCGGTCAGTGAATCGCATGGAGCACTCCGGGCATCAGTCTGTTCATTGCTGTCTCTCGGACGATAACGCTGGCCAGCTGGGACCTGTTCCAACTCGGAATCTAGTGCTTCCAGGGTCGAGAGACACGACCGCGCCCCTTTCTAGAATCTGAGGAGAGGGGTATCATTGTGGCCGTCAGCCGACAGACACGGCCCGAAACAGGGACAGGAGAGGTGGATGGCGAAGCGCCGTGAGCCGCAAGGTGAATATATCCGAGTCGGCGGTTGGAAGGTCGAACGCCGACTCGCGACAGCGCGAATCGAGGGTCGCGGTCCGCTGAACGTAGCGGACGAGTGCGCCGGGCATTGTTGTACGCACGGCGTCTATATCTCGCTGCCGGAACGCGACCGTATCATGGAACACGCGGATCGTGTCCGAGAAGTCATGGACGACACCCAAACCACCGATGCCGACGAGTGGTTTGAGGATGAGATCCACGATGACGAGGATTTCCCCGGCGGACTCTGCATCGGCACGGCGGTTTACAACCACAAGTGCGCGTTTCTCAACGCCGATGGCCTTTGCGTTCTGCAGAAGCTCGAACCGAGTCTCGGGCTTCCCGAAGTCGAGAGACTGAAGCCGTTCTACTGCCGTCTATTCCCGCTCACTACGTGGTACGGCCACCTGGAGTTCGACGATCTCTGCGACGGCGTCCGCCCCTGCTGCACGCTGGCGTCGGACGGCACCCGCCGAGCCATCGATGCTTGGGCTTACGAGTTCAAGGAGGCGCTGGGGGAGGAAGGGTACGAGCTGCTGTGTCGGGCCGCCGACGATGCGGAGAGAGAGCTGGAAGCCAGAACGCGGGTCAGGGCGTAGCGGCGGCAATCACCTGCACGCCGACCTTTCGGGTGCGCGGGCCGTCGAATTCGGCGAGGAATACGGCCTGCCAGGTTCCCAACATCAAGTCACTGTCGGCGACCAGCAAGGTCGCCCCCGGGCCCACCAGGCTGGTCTTCACGTGCGAGTCGGAGTTGCCCTCGGCGTGGCGGTATGACGGCTCGTCCACGGGTGCCAGGGCGTCCAGCTTCCAGGCGATGTCCCTTGCTACATCCGGATCGGCGCCCTCGTTTAC
>JABDII010000373.1 GCA_013003805.1 Gemmatimonadales bacterium | reverse complement strand
CGGTGGGGCGGAGTCGGAGCTGCCGTTCGCGCGGCGTTCGCCGAGGGGCGGATCGCCTACGATCTCGCCGGCACAGTCCGAGTGCGGACCTCGCTTGGGGAACGCAACGTCCCATTTGACCGCGACGGCATCGTCGAGTTGATACACGCTCGACGCGGTGGGTCGTCCGATTAGAACGCCGATTCCTGTCCGCCCCCCGATCGAACGGGCGATCCTCGTGGCCGCGCCACGCAAGGGCTCACGTGATGCGACGCAAGTCACCGAGCACCTTGATGAGCTCGCGCGGTTGGTCGATACCGCCGGTGCCCACGTCGTTGCTCGCATGTCCCAACAACTTGTTGCTCCCCATCCGGCCACGTTGATTGGTGAGGGCAAGCTCCAAGAACTCGCGAGTCTCATCCCCGCGGAAGACGCCACACTTGCGATCTTCGACGAGGAACTGAGTCCGGTTCAAGGGGCCAACCTGGAGCGGGCACTCAATGTTCGTGTCATGGATCGAGCTGAAGTCATCCTGGATATCTTCTCGACGCGAGCGAGGTCGCACGAAGCCAAGCTTCAGGTAGAGCTGGCGCAACTCGAGTACCTGCTCCCGCGTCTCACCCGGATGTGGACGCACTTGTCACGAATCCGGGGCGGTATCGGGCTGCGTGGACCGGGAGAAACTCAGCTCGAAACCGATCGACGGATCATCCGTCGGAAGATCCGTTCCCTCAAGAGCAAGCTGCGTGACGTGGCCCATCACCGCGAACGGCTGCGGGCCGGGCGCAGAGCCCTGCCAAGCGTCACCATCGTCGGGTATACCAATGCCGGGAAGTCCAGCCTGCTCAAGGCCCTCTCCGGCCAGCACGACATCGTAGTGGAGGACCGTCTGTTTGCCACGCTGGACACCCTGACCCGTGAAATCGATCTGGGCGCGGGCTACCGCGTTCGCCTCACCGATAGTGTGGGCTTCATCCGCAAGCTCCCCCACCACCTGGTTGCGAGCTTCCGGGCAACGCTGGAGGAGGCGCGGGGCGCCGACCTGCTGCTGCACGTGGTGGATGTGAGTCACCCGGACTGGGAAGAACAAATGGAGGTGGTCGAGCAAGTGCTGGCGGACCTGGATCTTCAGGACCTGCCGGTCATTCCTGTATTCAACAAGGTCGATCGGCTGGAGGACGACCAGGCATTGCTGCCTCGGGTCCGGGCGCTCTTTCCCGAGGGCGTGTTCGCCACGGCCATGCGGACCGATGGGGTTGTGGAGGTCAAAGCGGCCTTGCGGCGTCTGATGGATGCCGCGCGCCAGACCGTCCGGATTCGGGTTCCGGTGGAGGATGGCGCGAAGCTGGCAGCGGTCTACCGCCATGGAGAAGTGGTGTCGCGCGCCCAGGGGAATGGCGCCTACGAGTTCGTGGTGCGGGCCGACCCGACTGACCTCGACCGTCTCCGCCAAGAGGGGTTGGAGATCACGGACTGATCCCTTGCCGTAAGCCCTCTGGAACGAGCTCGCGTGGCATGCAGCACTGAAAGGAATGCAATGAAAGCGTTGGTGGTTGCCGGCGCACGGCCCAACTTCATGAAGGTCGCACCGATCCTGCATGGGCTCGACACCGCGAGTCATGAAGGCATCCTCCTCCACACCGGACAGCACTACGACGCGCAAATGTCAGATGCGTTCTTTCGCGATCTGGGGCTGCCGGAGCCGGCATTTCATTTGGGGGTCGGATCGGGAACGCACGCCCAGCAGACTGCGAGGGTGATGGAGGCTTTTGAGCCGGTCCTCGTGAAGAGCAAGCCGAACTGGGTCGTGGTCGTCGGTGACGTCAACTCCACGCTCGCGTGCACCTTGGTAGCCGCCAAACTCAAGCCGGATATTGGCTGCCAGGTGGCGCACGTCGAAGCAGGACTTCGCAGCCGGGATTGGCGCATGCCGGAAGAAATCAACCGGGTGCTCACTGACCGGGTCTCCGATCTCCTGCTCACCCCCTCGCGCGATGCCCATCCGAATCTGCTGGCCGAAGGCGTTCCGGCCGATCGGATCGTGTTCGTTGGCAACGTGATGATCGACACCCTCGTCACCCAGCTCCCGAAGGCCAGGCAGCTGGACATGCCGGGCAGGCTGGGAGTGCGGCGAGGCGAATACGCTCTCGTGACCCTCCACCGTCCATCCAATGTGGACGATCGAGCAGCGCTGCGCGCGGTGCTGGAGGCACTGGCTCAGATCGCGAGCCGGATGCCCGTGGTCCTGCCGATCCATCCTCGCACGCGCAAGAATGTGGAAGCTTTTAGAATGGCCAGCTTGCTGGATCGGCTTCACGTGGTCGAGCCCGTTGGCTATACCGAGATGGTTTCGTTAACGAATGACGCCGCCCTGGTGCTCACCGATTCCGGCGGCCTCCAGGAGGAGAGCACGGTGCTGGGAGTGCCGTGCGTGACCCTGCGGGAACAGACCGAACGCCCGATCACCCTGACGGAGGGCACCAATCGGATGGCGCCGTGGCCGCTGAGCGCCGAGGGGATTCGGTCTGCGTTCGAGGCCGCACTGGATTCGGGACGCAGCCCCGCCGGTCACCCTGTGCCCGAGGGGTGGGACGGGCGTGCCGCCGAACGGGTGGTTTCGGCATTGGTGTCGCGCAGCACGATCTAACTGAACCGCGGCCTGCCGGCCTCTGCCCGTCCGGTTGGTTCGCGTGCTCCGGTGCCGCCCGGCCGCCGGACGGGTTGGTCGCTCTCGGTACACCTAGCCCGGGGAAAACCCCAAGTCACAGCGGTCGGTGGGATGTCGGCCGAGTGAGCGTAATTCACTGTATTACAGCGAGTTACGATTCCGTCACCCGAGGGGGGACTCGACCCTGCCGCCGTGGCGCGCTTCCTGCAACTTCCCGGTTCTCTGTGCCGCTTGGGGCACGGTATGTGGTTTCGCCGGCTCCGCTCCCGACCGATGTCATGGCGGATAACTCCTAGCGGTATCTGGGGTTACATTCGATGGACGCTGTTTACAATTGGGTTACGTTGTGGTAAGTTGCGCGCCAACACGGGCTAACGGGGCCTAGCGTTCGACCCTTCTTCACTCGACGCGTGGCGATCTGCCTGGGATCGTCGCGGGCGATTCGGACCGACATGACCACAGTCCCATACGATGCGTCGCAGCCCGGCCAACAGGCTTCCGAGAGTAGCCGGCGCATGTCATCGTCCCGAGTCCCGCTCCAGCGCCGAGCGAAGGTCAACGTCCGCCGTCATCTGCGCCGGTCTCTGGTCCGGTGGTCCGTGCTCATTGCCGGCGACTTGACGTTGTTCCTGATCGCCCGAACGGCGATGCGGTTTCTCCGATCCAACGACCTCTTGTTGGCGCCAGTGTCCGAATTCCTCGTCTGGCTCTTTCCCAATGGGGCGCTCGGGGGTTGGAAGTTCGCCGCGGCGCTCATCATCGGGTTGGCGGTCACGGGAAACTACGGGCCGGGGAAGCGCCGCCGAGATCCGTCTCGGCTGTTCCTGGGGTGCCTCTTGGCAGCGGCGCTGAGTCTCTGGTATCCGCTCTGGACCCGCGGCGTGTTCCTGGTCTTCGGGCAATACGTGGTGGTGGTGACGCTCGCGTCGATCGGCCTCGTCACGGAGCGCTTCCTCCTCGACCGGCTCGTGCGTGCCTCTCGAGTGGACCGGGCCGCGAAGGGATTTGCGATCTTGGTCGGGCAAAAGGACGACTGTGAAGGGACGGATGTCGCGCCCTTGCTCGCCCCGAAAGGGGAATACGTCGCGGTTGGATTCCTCGACACCTCGCCGACGCCGGACCCGGCCGCGTTAGGGACCGTGCGAGAGCTCCCTCAGGTCGTCGATCGCGTGGGGGCCGACACCGTCGTGCTCTGCGGCTACCTCTCTGACGAGATAATCGCCGACGTCGTCGAGGGAGCCTTGGCGACGAAATGCCAATTGCTGTCGATCGGACGGACCCTCAAAGTTGCCGGCGTGAATCCGACGCTCCGCTGGTACCATGGCCAGCCAATCGTCGAGTTGACGGCCGTGACGCTCAACGCCTGGCAGCTGCTGCTGAAGCGAACCTTGGATATCGTTGCTGCTGCGGGTGGGTTGTTGATCCTCTCGCCCGTCTTCGCGGTGGTCGCTCTGTTAGTCCGATTGGATTCGAACGGCCCCATCCTGTTTCGCCAGGCACGGGTGGGACAGGCTGGCAAGCTGTTCAACATCTTGAAGTTCAGGTCGATGGTTGCCGATGCTGAGAATCATCGCGATACGCTCCAGGACTCGAGTATCTACGAGGATGAGCGCTTGTTCAAGATGGTCGCGGACCCTCGAGTGACCCGGATCGGGGCATGGTTGCGCAAGACCAGCATGGACGAACTCCCCCAACTGTTGAATGTGCTCAAGGGCGACATGTCACTGGTTGGGCCGCGTCCTCCATTGCCGGAGGAGGTTGCGCTGTACGAAGAGCACCATTTCTGCCGGTTCGACGTGAAGCCCGGCATCACGGGGCCCTGGCAGGTGAGCGGGCGCAACACCATCACCGATTTCGAGGAAGTGGTTCGTCTCGAGCAATCGTACATTCGGGAATGGAGTATCTGGAAGGATCTTGGCATCCTGCTGAGAACGGGTCCAGTCGTATTCAACATGCGGGGCGCGCACTAGATTCGCGCCTGCCGTGTCGGAGGTCTACCCATGAAGCGTGTCTTGGTAACGGGGGCTGGCGGGTTCATCGGGCACCATCTCGTGAACTATCTGGTCGACCACGGGTATTGGGTCCGAGGAGTCGATATCAAGCGGCCTGAATATGCCGAGACCAGGGCACATGAGTTCGAGCTCCTCGATCTCCGGCGCTGGGCCAATTGTCTCCAGGCCACGCGCGGCATCGACGAAGTGCACAATCTGGCGGCCAACATGGGTGGCATTGGGTTCATCGAATCCTATAAAGCCGAGATCATGCACGACAATGTCCTCATCAACATCCACATGCTGGAGGCGGCGCGGCTGCACGGGGTCCAGCGTTACCTCTACACCTCCTCCGCCTGCGTGTATCCCGGGTATCGGCAGGAATCGCCGGATGTTGCCCCGCTCAAGGAGGAGGATGCATACCCGGCCGATCCGGAAGACGGATACGGGTGGGAGAAGTTGTATTCAGAGCGCCAGTGCCGGCACTACACGGAGGACTACGGGCTCGAGACACGCGTAGTGCGCTTCCACAACATTTATGGCCCGTTGGGGACTTATGACGGTGGCCGCGAGAAGTCTCCCGCGGCACTCTGCCGGAAGATCGCGCTGGCCGAGGATGGCGGCGAAATCGAGGTCTGGGGCGATGGCAATCAGACCCGCTCCTATTGTTACATCGACGATTGCGTGGAAGGAATTCACCGTCTCATGCGGTCCGAGCATCGGGAGCCACTCAATGTCGGGTCTGACCGGCTGGTCACCATCAACGAACTGGTCGACATCGTGGCCCGTGCGGCGGGAAAAACCGTCACCCGGCGTCACGACTTGACGAAGCCACAAGGGGTACGCGGACGAAACTCGGACAACTCGCGCGTGCGCGCGGTGTTGGGCTGGGAACCCGCGACTGAGCTGGAGGTTGGTCTGGATCGGACCTACGGGTGGATCCAGTCGCAGCTCGAGGCAGCAGGTAAGTTGGATCGCGGCCCAGTCGCCGTTGTGTAGGGCGGTGCACGACCTCGTTCCACGAGCGAGTGTGCGCGCTGTCAAAGTCAGCAAGTTCCAGCTACCGACTTCGCTCGTCCGATGTCCCACTCGGTTCGCCCCGAAAGGCCGGATCGACTTCGCGTGGCATCGGGTCCACGTGATTGAATCATCCCTCTTGCTAGGCTAGCCCCATCGCCGCGCGTCAGCCAAGTCAACGAAGAGCTGACTCGACGAGGCAACGTATGCTTGTTGCGATCATGTTGGATGCCTTCAACCACCGCTACTTAGAGTTTGAAGCGCCGTTCATCTCGTCGATCATGGCTCGGGCTCACGTCACGCGGGTGATCCCGGCCTTTGGCTTCGAACCCGACGCGGCCCACATCGCAGGTCTCTGGCCGGAGTTGTCGGACGGGGGCATGCACTTCTGGTGGGGGCCCGAGGGTTCGGTCTTTCGTTGGACCACACCATGGGGGCGATTCGCGGCTCGGCTCCCGACCGGGGCGCAGCGAGTCGTTCGTCGAGGAATTCAGGCCACGAACTTGGCCGTGGCCCGGCCCCTGGGACGCAAGTACGGTGGGAACCCTGTGGGCATCCCCTTGGAGCGGCTGCATCTCTTCGATGTGTCACAATCCAGGGTCATGTTCCAACCAGGTTTTTCCGCTTCACCCACGATCTTCGATCTTTTGTCCCAGCAGCAGCGTCCGTGGAAGTACTTCGGCAGTCCCGTTCACCGCTCCAAGGCGGATCGCTTGGCACGCCGGATAGAGAAGGCCGATCTCCGGAACGTCGACTTCGTGTTTGTCTCGATGGCGGACCTGGACAAGGTCGGACACGTCTACGGCACACGGGGTGTCGAAATCCAAGATGCGTGGAGGCGGGTGGATAGTGCGGTGGAGCGGATCTACCGACACTGTCTCCAGGATGGGAAGCCAGTCGAGCTCGTGATCTACGGGGATCATGGCATGGTCGACGTGACCTCGCACATCGATCTGCGCCCGGCCTTGAGGCGGCTTCGTTCCCGCGAATGGGTGGACTACGCGTATTTCCTCGACTCGACCTTCGCTCGGTTCTGGACCTTCACCGATGAAGCCAAAGCGGAAATCATGGAGATGCTCGATGGTGTTCCCGGCGGATCCCTCGTGACCACCGCCGACCGTGAGCGGTATCGCTGCGCATATTCCCACAATCGCTTCGGCGACATCATCTTTTGGGCGGACGAGGGTCACATTCTCTTGCCGAATTTCTACCAGAAACTCAATCCTGTCCGTGGTATGCACGGTTATCGCCGCGAGGTCATCGACAACCACACTGGCCTCATTGCCTATGCTGAGGCGAGAGAGACAGGGCATCGTCTTCCGGAACCCGTCGAGATGGTAGATATCTTCGCCACCTTAGTTGATATGCTTGCGCTTCCGTGGCCTGATGCGGCTGACGGTCGGTCGGTCCTCCAGCCATGAAGATCGCTCTGCTCGGAGCCTTCCCGGTCTATCAATACCGTGATCAGGTTGCCTTCTGGACCTCGCGACAGTCCTCGTCGCCGACCTGGAATTACAATCTCGCCATGGCCCTAGCGAGGATTCCTGGCGTCGAAGTGCACGTGTTGACCAATGCCCCACGTCTCACTACGCGCACGGTGATGGATCGCGGGGTCCATGTGCATCTCGTGGGTCATCCACCAAAGGTCGACCTTTGGGAGCATCTTACCGCACTTCAGCTAACCCGCCATCGGTACCGGCATCTCTTGCGGAAGCTCAGCCCGGACATCGTGCATGGAAGCGGGACCGATCATGAGTATGGATATGCAGCCGTCATGTCAGGCTTCCCCAGTGTTGTCACCGTCCACGGTGTCATGCGGAGCGTGGTCGCGCGGCTTGGCCTCCCGTTCTATTCTTTTGCAGCCATGCTCGCACGGTTCGAACAGATCGTCATCGACCGCAGTCGTTTTTTGATTGCTATCGGGGAATACGTCGTGCGGCAATTTCCAGAATTCCACGGCGAAGTATTTCACATTCCCAATGCCGTGAGCGAGCATTTTTTTCGGGAACCGAGCAGCGGAGGGCCTGACATCCTATTCGTGGGGCGAATCGAGCCCCGAAAGCGAGTTCTGAATCTGATTCAGGCCGTTGCGAATATCAGGTCCGACTTTCCCGACATACACGTCGCGCTCGTGGGCCTGAGTGCCGGACCCTACGCCGAGCAAGTGCGCGACAGCATCCAAAGCGCCGGCCTCCAATCGCGCATTCGGCTTCTTGGGCTGCGAAACCAGGAGGAGATCAGTACGCTGCTCGCCACGGCCAGGATGCTCGTGTTGCCGTCCATCGAAGAGACGACTCCTATGGTGGTGGCTGAGGCGCAGGTGCTCGGGAAGCCGGTCATTGCAACCCGAGTTGGTGGTGTCCCGGAAATGGTGGAGGACGAAGTGACGGGTCTGTTGGTCGAACCGGATGATGTCCCAGCCTTGACGGCATCCATCCGGCGGCTCATGGCGAACCGAGACGAATGTGGAGCGATGGGCACGAAGGCGAAGGAATGGAGCCGAGCTCGCTACCACCCTGACGTGGTCGCCCGCCAAACAGTTGATGCCTACGAGGCGGTGGTGGCAGGCCGGATATGACGTCGCCCTCCAACATCATGGATCCCGAGGCTCGACATCTGACCGCGCAGCATGACGCAAACGTCGATCGCGCAGTCGAGCGGGTGCTGCGTCCCATTGTGGCGGCGGTCGAACAGCGAATGGGCCGCGATCTTCGGTCTCTCGCGTTGATCGGGGGCTTCGGGCGGGGGGAAGGAGGGATCAGGCTCGCGGACGGCGACTTTCACGTCGTGAACGATATTGACTTGCTTGTCGTCCCACGTGGTTTGGGGTTCCTGGGATGGCGTCGCCATGCGTCGGCGCTTGCCGCCATGGCGGAACGCCTGGCCGAAGACCTGGGGATCAAACAGATCGATATCGGGTTTCGAACCGTGGGGATGCTCCAGCGGCCGTCCATCACCGTGGCCGACTACGAAATTGCCGCGGGGCACATCGTCTTGAGCGGGGCGCGGCTGCCCGTCGCCCTCGGCCGTTTCGACGACGGGCGAGCGATCCCGCGCAGTGAGGGCACGGTCTATTTCCTCAATCGTGGGAGCGGGCTGCTCATTGCCAGGCGATACCTCTCTCGAAATGGTACGGTCGAAGAGCGCGACGCTGAAAACTTCACCATCGAAAGCGATAAGGCGCTCCTCGCCATGGGGGATGCAGTTCTTATCGAGCGCGGCCTCTACTGCTCGTCGTATCTGGAGCGGGCAAAGCGCATGGAGCATGTCGACCTCGGCGCGCTCGAAGATGGCGACTGGATCAAGGCCCAGTACCTCGAGAGCATTCGACATAAACTCTTTCCTGATGCTCATCGCGTGGGGAAACAGGACCCAATGGCATGGTGGGAGACCATTCAGCAGACCTTCCTGCGGTTTTTTGTCGGATACGAGAGCCGGCGTCTCGGGCTCCCGATCACCGACTGGAAAGCCTATGCCCCTCTGATTGGGCGCCGGTGGACATCCGGTCGCGCGCTTGCCCTGGCGCGAGGCCTCAAGCACCTGCTGGATCATGGCACGCTGCGCGGCGCGCTGGGTCCGGCGCGCTGGCGGGAAGCGGGACTGCGCCAGCCCCGTCGCCTCCTTCAAGTCATGCCGCTCCTCCTGAGCGCTGCCCGGCCGTCCGGCGTGCGGTTGGACGAGCTCGGCCTCGCGGAACGATTGTTGGGTCGCACACCAAAGGGGACGCCACATGGTCGATGGACCGACGCGGTGAATCAATATCTTCTGTTGTACCATCCCGGCGGGGCAGCCGCAGAGGTTGCGGGCCGACGTTCAGGGAAGGAACCGGGAAGGGTGAGGTTATGAAGGTCTCGGTTGTCACCCCGTCCTATAATCAGGGGGAATTCCTCGAGCGCACGCTGCAGAGTGTGCTCTCGCAGGAAGGGGTCGAGCTGGAGTACATAGTGA